>JBFHKK010000477.1:0-2372 GCA_041595475.1 Pseudomonas sp.
ACGACCCGCTGCACAAGCGCGTCAGCGCCCGCGCCCTGGGCAGCCGCCAGCAGGCCCAGTGGCTGGGGCCGCGACTCGGCTGCCGGTTGCTGCCGGCCGCAGGTTGACGGCGCTTGCCCGGCCACTCGGTTCGGCGTCCGGCCGGCTATGGTTGAAGCGAAGAGGATCGTGCGCCGAGGATGTATGCCCCTACTGCCTGATGGCTTGCTGCCGAATCGAGCGTCGCCCGCTGACGCCCTGCGCGCGCGAGGACGGCCCTGATGCCCGGGACCGTATTTCCCTGGCGCAGTGGCAACAGCTTCAGCCTGTTGTGCGACGGCCCCGCGTTCTTCCCGCGCATGCTGGCGGCGCTGGAGGGCGCGCGGCAGTGCGTCGAACTGGAGCTCTATCTGGTGGAAAGCGGGCGCTGCGCCGATGTCCTGCTGCAGGCACTGGGCGCGGCGGCGCAGCGCGGCGTGCAAGTCCGCTGCCTGTTCGATGGCTACGGCGGCCGCGGCCTGCGCCAGGCCGATCGAGAGCGCCTGCAGGCCAGTGGCGCGCAGCTGCGCTGGTACAACCCGATCGACTGGCGCAAGGGCCTGTACAACTTCCAGCGCGATCACCGCAAGCTGCTGCTGGTCGACGGCCGGCTGGCCTTCGTCGGCGGCGCCGGCATCACCGATCAGTTCTGGCGTCCGGGCGAGGCCGATAGCGACTGGCACGAGGTGATGGTGGAGGCTGCCGGCCCCCTGGTCGGCGACTGGCTGCAGTTGTTCGAGCATCAGTGGCGCGCCTGCGAGGCGCCCGAGCTGCCCCGGCGCTGGCGCCTGCCGACGCTGCGCCGGCGCCTGCCGCCGCCACCGCCGGCCGAGGGCCTGGGCCGGGTGGCCTACGCCAATGCCCGGCAGCACCGCGACATCCTGCAGTCGCTGGTGCGTGCGCTGTGCGGCGCGCAGCGGCGCATCTGGCTGGCCACGCCCTATTTCCTGCCCACCTGGAAGGTTCGCCGCGCCCTGCGCCGGGCCGCCGCGCGCGGTGTCGATGTGCGCCTCTTGAGCAGCGGCCGGCTCAGCGACCACCCGCCGGTGCGCTTCGCCGGCGAGCGTTATTTTCCCAAGCTGCTGCGCGCCGGCGTGCGGGTCTACGAGTACCAGCCGCGTTTCCTGCACCTGAAGATGGTGCTGGTGGACGACTGGGTCAGCATCGGCTCGTGCAACTTCGATCACTGGAACCTGCTGTTCAATCTGGATGCCAACCTGGAGGCGCTGGATCAGCGCCTGACCGAGCAGGTGCTGGCCAGTTTCCAGGCCGATTTCACCCAGAGCCTGGAGATCAGCCCGGAACTGTGGCAGGCGCAACCCTTCGGGCAGCGCGTGCAGCAGCGCCTCTGGGGCTGGCTGGACCGGCTGGTGGTCAACCTGCTGGACCGCCGCCGCTGAGCGATCAACCGGCGGCTCCCCGCATAAACCTCTAGGCTGATAGCTAAAGGCTTTAAGCGCAGACCCGGCGCCCGAGCCAGCGCCTGGCAGGAGAATCGCCATGACGGCAAAGCGCGTACTGATGCTGGTCGGCGACTATGTCGAGGACTACGAGGTGATGGTGCCCTTCCAGGCCCTGCAGATGGTCGGCCACAGCGTGCATGCGGTCTGTCCGGACAAGACCGCCGGGCAGCGGGTCTGCACGGCCATCCACGACTTCGAGGGCGAGCAGACCTACAGCGAGAAGCGCGGCCACAATTTCGCCCTGAATTTCGATTTCGACCAGGTCGAGGCGGCCCATTACGACGCCCTGTTGCTGCCCGGTGGTCGGGCGCCCGAGTATCTGCGCCTGGACCCCCGGGTGCTGGCGCTGGTCACGGCCTTCGCCAAGGCGCACAAGCCGATCGCCGTCATCTGCCATGGCGCCCAGCTGCTGGCCGCCGCCGGGGTGCTCAAGGGCCGCGAGTGCAGCGCCTATCCGGCCTGCGCCCCGGAGGTGCGGCTGGCCGGCGGGCACTACGTCGACCTGCCGGTGGATCACGCCCATGTCCAGGGCAATCTGGTCAGCGCCCCGGCCTGGCCGGCGCACCCGGCCTGGCTGGCCGCCTTTCTGACCCTGCTCGGCACCCGGATCAGCCACTAGCCGGGATGACCCGCGGTTGTTTTCAGGCCACCTGGGCCAGCCAGTCTTCCAGGTTGTAGTAATTGGTCACCCGTTTGATCTTGCCCCCTTCGATCGCGAAGAAGGCCCCGGCCGGCAGCACATAGCGCTGACCGCGGGCCGGCGGCAGGCCCTCGTCGGCGACCAGGTACTGGCCGTGGACCACGAACTCGGCCGCGGCGCGGTCGCCGTCCGGGTTCTGCATCACCACCAGGTCGCTCAGGCGCTCGCGGTAGCAGCGATTCATCTTGTCC
>JBFHKK010000478.1:0-2370 GCA_041595475.1 Pseudomonas sp.
CAGCTCGTCCGGCTCATCGAGCAGGGCGTCGACGCGGAAGACGTTGCGGCCCTCGCTCGAGATGGCCACCGGCACCACCTGATCGACGACGAAGCTCAGGGTCTGGCTCGGCAGCGCCGAGATCACCAGCCGGCCCGGCTTGCCCTTGCTCAGACCGGCCACGTCGTACTCGTCGACCTCCAGCACCACCCGGTAGCTGTCCAGCGGGGCTATCTCGTAGAGCACCTGGCCGGTCTCAACGGGCGCGCCGAGTGACTGGCTGAGATCGCCGCTGACGACGATGCCATCGAACGCCGCCTGCAACTGGGTGCGTCTGATCTTCTCATCGACCAGGCGGATCTCGGCTTCCACCTGGTCGAGCTGGGCGCGCAGGATGCTCAGGCTGGCCCGCTCGCCTCCGGCCAGGGCCTCGCGATACTCGGTCTGCAGCTTGTTCGCCTCGCTGCGCCACTTCTGCAGTTCCAGTTGCAGGGTGCGGTCATCCAGCACGGCGACCCGCTGGCCCTTGCCGACCAGGTCGCCGGCCCTCACCTCGGCCTGTTTGACGTAGCCGTTCTGCGGCGCCACCAGCAGCTGGCGCACCGCGCCCTCCACCGCCGCCGTCGCCGTGACCTCGTGACTGCCGTCGACCAGCGCCAGCACGCCGAGCAGCACCAGCGCCGCGCCCGAGGCCAGCTTGCGCCGCAGGTAGCGGGCGCCGAACAGGCCGCCGGCCAGCTCGCGCAGCAGTTCGCCGAGCCGAGTCGCGGCCGAGCGCTCCTCCTGCCGTTTCAGGTCCAGGGCCTGGCCCAGCAGTCGAGCCAGCGCCTGCAGCTGCTGCACGCTCTCCCGGCGGAACGGCCGGTTGAGCCGACGCTCCAGGGTCAGGGCGCCGATCACCTGGCTGCGCCCGCGCAGCAGCAGGGTGCACACCGTTTCGGGCCGCGCCTGATCGGCCAGTTCGGCATGGGCCCGGGTGACTCGCGAAGCTTGAGCAGGGCCGCCGGGGTAGACCAGGCTGCAGGCCTGATCGACGGCCTCCTCCATGGCCGCCTCGATACGCCGCGCCAGTTGGCTGCGCGGATCGAAACGGGCGACATTCGACAGCGCCGCAAGGCGGATCGACAGCCCCTCGCGCAGGCCCAGACTGACCCGTTCGCAATCGAACTGCGCCGCCAGCTGATTGACCGCCTCGCCGGCGGCGATCTGCGAGCTGGGTTGGGCGAGGATGGCCGAGAGCGCCTGCAAGGCGAAGGCCCCGGTTTGCTCCGGGCGCGCAATCTGCTGCTGGACCAGGGCTTCCACCCACAGCCCGCCCCACTGCATCAGTTGCAGCACGGCATGCTGCTGGGGCTCGGAGCGCGGCGACATCATCACCGAGACCACCGCCACCGGCCTGCCGTCGATCATCAGCGGGAAGGCGATCTGGTCGCAGGTGCGCTGCCCTTCGGCGCCGTAGCTCTGCTTGGCCAGCAGCACCTCGCGGCGGCTCGCCAGCGCCTGGGCCGCCACCGCGGCCAGATGGGCATCGGCTTGGCCCTCGACCGGCCAGGCGGCCAACAGCGGGCCGATGTTCAGCGCATCCGCCGGCCGGTAGAGGGCGCCGCAGATGATCCCGGCGACCATCTGGCACTGCCAGGCCAGCCACTTGTGCGCCAACTCCGGTGCCAGAACCGCCTGGGCCGCAGTGGCCGCCCGGGTGCCCGGCACACCCTGGGTCGCCGTCGCGGGAGCTGGGGGCGCGGCCGCGCCGGGCGCGCGTGCTGCCACCCCCGCCACGGCGGCCGCCTTGGCGCTGGCCAGCGACTGCTCAGCCATGCCGGCCTCGGCCCGGGCAGCAGGCGCCCCCTGCCTGTTTGGCTGCCGGCCACGCTGGCAGCGGCTGTTCGACGCTGGGTAGTGCTGCGCTATCCATGTCTGCTGTCCATTCCCGTCAACGGATCAGGGGCGTAGCTGCTTGTCGCGCAGCGCCCGTTGCCGTTGCTCCTTAATCGTCCAGAGGGTAGCTGGGCACGGATCTGTAACATCCGTGATACAGGTTTCAGACTGGCCCTGTCCCGGACGACTGTCAAAGATGCGGCGCTTATGGCTGACGACCGGCCCTATTGGCCGGCCAAGCGCAGCGCCCGGGCCTCCGCCTGGACTAGCCTTGCAGGGGGGGCGCGCTCGCGCGATCCCGCCGCCGCCCGCCCCGAGGAGTTCGCCGTGGAACAAATCGCCTTCGATCTGGATGCGGTCATCGGGCGCCTGAAGGAGGAGGCCTTGGGCCTCCTCAGCACGCTGCCGCTGCTGGCCCTGGCACTGCTGGTGATCTGGCTGGCCTGGCTGCTGGGCCGCTGGCTGTCGCGCCGCGCCCTGCTCGCCCGCCTGGCCCGGCGCAATCCGTTCCTG
>JBFHKK010000479.1:0-2367 GCA_041595475.1 Pseudomonas sp.
GCGCGGCGCTCCAGAGTGCGCGGATCCTGATAGCCGTTGGCGATCATCCAGCGCAGCAGGACGATGTTGGACTTCAGGTACTCGGCAACAGACTCTTCGCTCAGCTTGATGGTACAGCCGGCAGCGGAGCGTTCTGCGGAGGCGTCAGACAGCTCGAACGCCTGCTCTGCAGTCAGGTGATCCAGACCTTCGATCTCGAGAATACGGCCGGAGAAGATGTTCTTCTTGCCTTTCTTCTCGACAGTCAGCAGGCCTTCCTGAATGGCGTAGTAGGGGATCGCATGAACCAGGTCACGCAGGGTGATACCGGGCTGCATCTTGCCTTTGAAGCGAACCAGAACGGATTCCGGCATGTCCAGCGGCATAACGCCGGTGGCAGCAGCAAAAGCGACCAGACCGGAACCGGCCGGGAAGGAGATGCCCATCGGGAAGCGGGTGTGAGAGTCACCACCGGTACCAACGGTATCGGGCAGCAGCATGCGGTTCAGCCAGCTGTGAATGATGCCGTCACCCGGACGCAGCGCAACACCACCACGGTTGTGGATGAAGTCAGGCAGAGTGTGGTGGGTGTTGACGTCGATCGGCTTCGGATAGGCTGCGGTGTGGCAGAAAGACTGCATTACCAGATCAGCAGAGAAGCCCAGGCACGCCAGGTCTTTCAGTTCGTCACGGGTCATCGGACCAGTGGTGTCCTGAGAACCAACGGTGGTCATCTTCGGCTCGCAGTAGGTGCCGGGGCGGATACCCTCAACGCCACAGGCCTTACCAACCATTTTCTGAGCCAGGGTGTAACCCTTGCCAGTGTCAGCCGGCTGCTCAGGCTTGCGGAACAGGTCGGAAGCACCCAGACCCAGTTCAGCACGGGCCTTCTCGGTCAGACCACGGCCGATGATCAGCGGAATACGGCCGCCAGCGCGTACTTCGTCCAGCAGCACCTGAGTCTTCAGTTCGAAGGTGGTGATGACGTCGTCGGTACCGTGCTTGCAGACCTTGCCTTCGTAGGGATATACGTCAATGACGTCGCCCATGTTCAGGTCGGTGCAGTCGAACTCGATCGGCAGCGCGCCGGCGTCTTCCATTGTGTTGTAGAAGATCGGAGCGATCTTGGTGCCGAAGCAGAAGCCGCCAGCGCGCTTGTTCGGGACGTTCGGGATGTCGTCACCGAAGAACCACAGCACGGAGTTGGTAGCGGATTTGCGCGAGGAACCGGTGCCGACCACGTCGCCGACGTAGGCGACCGGGAAGCCCTTGGCCTTCAGCTCTTCCATCTGCTTGAGCGGGCCGACCGAGCCAGGCACGTCAGGGTTGATGCCTTCGCGGGCCATCTTCAGCATCGCCAGGGCGTGCAGCGGGATGTCCGGGCGCGACCAGGCGTCAGGTGCCGGCGACAGGTCGTCGGTGTTGGTCTCGCCCGGAACCTTGAATACGGCCAGGGTGATCTTCTCGGCCAGCGCCGGGCGGTTCTTGAACCACTCGCCATCAGCCCAGGACTGCAGAACGGCCTTGGCGGCGGTGTTGCCAGCCTTGGCTTTTTCGGCGACATCGTGGAAGGCGTCGAACATCAGCAGGGTGTGCTTGAGTTGTTCGGCAGTGGCTTCGGCCAGCTCGGCGTTGTCGAGCAGTTCAACCAGGGTGGCAATGTTGTAGCCGCCCTGCATGGTGCCCAGCAGCTCGACCGCGCGGGTCTTGCTGAGCAGCGGGGAAGTAGCTTCGCCCTTGGCGAGTGCAGAGAGGAAACCGGCCTTCACGTAGGCGGCTTCGTCTACACCAGCAGGGACGCGGTTGGTGATCAGGTCGAGGAGGAATTCTTCTTCGCCAGCGGGCGGGTTCTTCAGCAGTTCGACCAGACCGGCAGTCTGCTCGGCGTTCAGCGGCTGGGGCACGACGCCCTGGGCGGCACGCTCTTCTACGTGTTTGCGATAGGCTTCAAGCACAGTTATTTACCCTCATCATTGGTCCCTCGGGTGTTTCGGGACGCGCATCCGGAAGCTGTTTTCAAAGTTTTACGCCGGTTTTGAAGAGGCCGGCTGCGCAGAGAGAGGGGCCCGCGCAGCCGGCTGATGACCGGTTCAACTGTGCTCGTGACGCTTTGAAAACAGCTTCACTTGGATCGTGGCGCCGAAAACGGCCGGGCGATTCTAATGGAAAGCCCTTGCAAAGTTAAGTGACACGAGGTGGCAGGGGCGTTTCGCCGGTTGTAGCCGGATCGGCTCAAAGGCGCCTGCAGCGCAGGCCCCACGGGCTCTGCGTCAATCCTTGTGGGCGTTCCGGCCGCGCCCGCAGATGACCCGGCTTGGCCAAAAGTCTAAGATGCGCACCCGCTCATTCGGCTTCGAACGCATGCCCAACTCGTCCGTGAAAACTCCC
>JBFHKK010000480.1:0-2361 GCA_041595475.1 Pseudomonas sp.
CGCCGCCGCTGCCGGCGCAGCCGCCGCGCGATCCCTTTGCGCGCCCCTTGCAGCTGGCCGGCGCGCTCGGCCTGACGCCAGCGCGCCGGCCAGTCGTCCAGGGCGGCAAACAGCGCCTTTAACTCGCGGCTGGCCAGCAGGCGGGCATAGCCCTGCTGCAGACGCGCCTGGCGACTCTGGCGTAGCGCAGGCGGCAGCCCCAACTGCTGCAGCTGAGCGAGCAGAACCTCGAGATCACGCAGCGGCCCGCTCAGGCGCGCCAAATCGGCGGCATGGCCTTCCAGGTCGGCGCAGGCCGGCACCCCGCGCAGCGGCCGCAACAGGCTGCGCAGCCGGCGCAGGGCGACCCGCAGGTCGTGCAGCGCCTCCGCATCCGTAGCCGCCTGCAGTCGCTCGCGACAGCCGTACAGGCGCACCTGCAGGCCCAATACCTGTTCGAGCATCTGCTCGGCGAAGCGGGTCATCGACGCTCTCCTGAACTTCACCCCCTGCAGCATAGCCAGGCGCAGCCGGGCCCTCAGCCGCCGCCCGCGAGGCTCAGGCGCCAGGGCAAGGCCCGGCGCAGCCGCCGCAACTGCTGACGCAACTGCGTGGCGGAGCCCGCCTGGCCGCCGTAACGCTGGGCTTCGAAGGCGGCGGCGAAGGCGGCGATGGCCTGCGCCTGGGCCGGCAATGCCTGGGCCGCGCGCTCGGCATAGGCCCGCGGGCCCTCCCCGGGGCGGCGGCGCACGCCATGCCCGGCCAGCAGCCGCTCGAAGCGGGCGAAGACGCGGCGCAGCGGGTCACGCTCGCGCTGCCAGGGTTTGAACAGCCAGAGTGCCAGCACGGCCATCAGCAGGCTGGCGGCGCCCACCATGATCAGGGCCATGCTGGTGTAATCGACCTGGCCGAACCAGCGCTTGAGCAGTTGCATCTGTTGCGAGCCCTGGTAGCCCAGGACCTGGCGTTGCCAGCTGTAGTTGAGGCTGTCCCAGCTCAGGCGCAACTGGTTGAGCCAGGCCAACTGGCGATAGCGCAAGGGTGAGAAGGGCGAATCTTCGAGAAAGCTCTGCTCCTCGGCCACGGCCTGTTCCAGGCCCTGTTCGATGCGCTCGGGGGCCACCTGGAAGGTCGGATCGACGCGGGTCCAGCCCAGCCCGGGACGCCAGTACTCGACCCAGGCATGGGCATCGAACTGGCGGACCTGCAGGTAGTTGCCGGCCGGATTGAACTCGCCGCCCTGGTAGCCGGCCACCACCCGCGCCGGAATGCCGGCGGCGCGCAGCACGAAGGTCATGGCGCCGGCGTAATGGGCGCAGAAACCCCGGCGGCTGTCGAACAGAAATTCGTCGATGCTATTTTCGCCCAGCAGCGACGGGCGCAGCGTGTAGACGAAGGGTTGACGGTTGAAATGTTCCAGCAGGGCCCGCACCAGCGCCTCGTCCTGGGGATGCTGGCGCCTGAGCTCTTGCGCCCAGGCGCGGCTGCGCGGATCGCCCTGCTCCGGCAGCTGCAGCGCCAGGGGCAGGCGTGCGGCGATGTCACCGGGCTCGCGCAGCGCCTCTGGCCAGGACTCGACCCGATACAGCAGGGCCTGCTCCACCGGCCGCTGACGCTGCAGACGGAAATCGCTCAGCAGCCGCGCGCCCTCCAGCTCGGTTTGCGCGACGTCCAGGGCGAACAGCCAGGACTGGGCGCTGGGCTGCATGACGATGCTGTAGCTCAGCGGCTGGCCCCGGCGGACCCAGTCCGGCGCCGGCTGCTGCGCGATACCCGCCGACTGCGACCAGCGCCGGCCGTCGAAGTGCTCGAAGGTCAGGGCCCGCCAGTAGAGTTCGGGGCGCGGCGGCGGCGGGCCCTCGAAACTCACCCGGAAGGCCAGGCCGCCGCTGCGGCTGAGCTCGGCGATATCGGCCGGGGCCATGCTTTCGGCCAGGCCGCTCTGCGCCTTGTTGTTCGGTGTAGGCAAGGCCCACAGCGGGCCCATGCGCGGAAAGAAGATGAACAGCAGCAGCATCACCGGCAGCGCCTGCAACAACAGACTCGCCGCCAGCCGCAGGGTCGGCCAGGGGCGGGTCGCCAGAGCGCTCTGCTGCAGGCCGATCAGGGCGGCCAGCAACGCCGTCACCGGCAGCAGGCTGTAGAGCGCGGCCAGCAGGCTGTCGTCGAACAGGTAGGCGGTGACCACCACGAAGAAGCCGAGCAGGATCAGCACCAAGGCATCGCGGCGGCTGCGCATCTCCAACAATTTGAGGAGAAACGCGGCGATCAGCAAGACCACTGCGGCGTCCAAACCGACCAGGGTGCCGCGCGAGAGCCAGACGCTGAGTGCGGCCAACAGCATCAGCGCGCCCTTGACCCAGGTGCGCGGATAGCCGGCGC
>JBFHKK010000481.1:0-2357 GCA_041595475.1 Pseudomonas sp.
AGGCGGCCCAGGGCGACGGCCTCGCGCAGGGCGGCTTGGTCGCCCAGGATGGCGCCGCGTTCGACGAGCACGTTCTTGAAACGGAGCCGGCCCAGGCTGGCGGCGCGCAGGCCCATCGCCGGCTCGGCCCGGGCGGACAGGCCCTCGCTGTCGCCTTCGATCAGCAGCAGTCGCGGACCTAGCTCCTCCAGATCGGCGCTGACGATGAGCAGGTCGGCGAAGGGACCCAGTGGCACCAGTGCCTTCTCGCCGTCCAGTACCCAGTGTTCGCCATGCTTGCGGCCCTTGAGCCGGGGCGCGCTCGCATCACCCATGGCGCCTGGCTCGAGCAGGGCCAGCGCGGCGTCCGGCGGATTGTCTTCGGCAAAGGCTGCCAGGTAGCGGCCCTGCTGCTCCTGGCTGCCCCAGCTGGCCAGCGCGTTGGCAACCCCGACCGGTGCGAGCAGCGCGGCGGCCTGGCCCATATCGCCCCAGCCCAGGGTTTCTGCCATCAGCGCGGTGGTCACCGGCGAGCGCTGGGTGGCGGCGCCGCCCAGGGCCTCGGGCACGGCCATCAGCCCGAGACCGAGCTCGAAGGCGCCCTTCCAGGTGTCTTCGGCGACTTCCTGATGGGCCTCGGCATCGGCCGCGGCGGGGCGAAGCACGTCCTCGGCGAAGCGGCGCAGCGACTCGACCATCATCTGCTGTTCCTCGCCGGGGCTGAGGTCGAACAGTTCGCGCGGCGCCTGCGATTCCAGCCGCGCCGGCGAGAGCAGGTCCTTGACCGATTTGAATTGCCGGCCGGCCATGCCGGCCACCTTGAAGCCGGTGCGGCTGGCGGCGAACAGCGCCTGCTCGGCCGGTTTCTTCAGGCCCAGTCTTTCCAGCGCCTTCGAGCCGGCCACGCGGTTGAGCACCGCCAGGCCCGCGCCCTGTATGTCACGTTGCCCTTTCGGCATCGGGAAAACTCCTGTGTACGGGCTGTGCCCGAGGGATGAGACTACTGTGTCGCGTCGGCCGCCTGCCAGCGGGCGATGGCCTCCCGGTTGTCGTCATCCCAGGGATGGAAACCGGGCCGGAAATAGGCCAGCCAGGGGATCAGGATGCGCCGGAACATGCCGGGCCTGCCCCAGAAGTACCAGAGGAAGCGCGCCCAGCCGCGAAGATCCCACAGGCAACCGGCGCGGTGGCAGAAGATCAGGTGCACCACGGTGGTTTCGAGCATGAAGAAGAAGCTGCTGATCAGCATCATGCCGCAGCGGCGCAGGTAGCCGGACAGGCCCGGCGCGACCCGCTGGTAAAGGTCGAAGGCCACCGCCTTGTGCTCGGTTTCCTCCACTGCGTGCCAGCGCCACAGGGCGACGATGCGCTCGTCGCCGCCGGCCAGGGCGCGGGGTTCGCGCAGCAGCAGGCTGGCCATGATGGCGGTGAAATGCTCCAGCGCGGCGGTGATGGCCAGGCGCGCCCGCGCCGACCAGGTCCGCTCGACGAACTTCAGGTCCTTGATCACGAAGTTCTCGACCTTGTCCGCCGGCAGGCCGGCGGCGCACAGACGTTCGTTGTATTCGCGGTGCTCGCGCCCGTGCATCGCCTCCTGGCCGATGAAACCCTTCACGTCGCGCTGCAGCGCCGGGTCGTCGATGCCCTCGGCCAGGCGGCGCACGCTGCGGATGAAGAATTTCTCGCCCTCCGGAAAGAAGGGCGACAGCGCGGCAAAAAACAGGCTCACCTGCTTGCCGGCAGGGTGCCAGTTGGTGACGTCGGCATCGCCGAAATCGAAATGCAGGTCGCGCTGGCGGACCTCGGGCTGGATGAAACGCTGCGTCATGCGGCGACTCCCGTCGGGGTTGCGGGAAAGTGACAAGACATCTTTCCTGATTGAAACACAGTTTTTGCAGCCTGTCATCCAGCCCGGGCCGACGGAATTGCGAGAGGGGCGCGCACGGCATGTCCGGAAGGCCACCCGTTTTGCGTAATCCCCTGCAGGCCCGCCCAGTTCTCGCCATGTTCCGAATCCTGCTCCTGCTTGTCCTGCTGCTCTTCGGCGCCGCCTTGCAGGCCGGGCCGGTCAACATCAATACCGCCAGCGCGGCGGAACTCGACGCCGAACTGCTGGGCATCGGCCAGGTCCTGGCGGGCCGCATCGTGCGCTACCGCGAGCGGCATGGCCCCTTCGCCACGCCCGAGGACATCCAGAATGTGCCCTACGTCGGGATCAAGACCTTCCAGAAGAACCGGGACAACATCCGCGTGAGTGACTGAATCAGGGCGGGCGGTACAATCCGGGCCTTTCTTCCGGGGAGTTGCCCGTGTCTGAAGTTCTCCTGCAACGCGACGGCGCCGTCGCCACCATCACTTTCAACCGGCCCGAGGCCCTG
>JBFHKK010000482.1:0-2349 GCA_041595475.1 Pseudomonas sp.
GCGGCCCGTCTTGCTCGCTGAATGTGGCGGCCACCCTGGCGCAGCAGCTGGACTGGCTGCAGCGCGAGCGGCCGGACTACCTGTTGTCCTTTCCGTCGAACCTGTTCGCGCTGGCCGCCTATGCTCGGGAGCAGGGCGTCGAGCTGCCGGCGGTGCGCGAGCTTCGCACCATCGGCGAGACCCTGAGTAGCGCCCAGCGTCAGTGCATTGAAGCGGCCTGGCGGGCCAAGCTGGTGGATATCTATACCTGCGAGGAGGCCGGCTATCTGGCGCTGCAGTGCCCGGTCAGCGGCGACTATCACGTCCAGGCCGAGAACGTCATCCTCGAGATCGTCGACGAGCAGGGCGCGGCCTGTGCGCCGGGGCAGGTCGGCCAGGTGCTGATCACCAGCCTGCACAACTTCGCCACTCCCCTGATTCGCTATGAAGTCGGCGACCTGGCCGAGTTCGGCGAGCCCTGCGCCTGCGGACGGGGCCTGCCGGTGATTCGCCGGATCCATGGGCGCAAGCGCAGCCGTTTGCGCCTGCCGACTGGCGAGAGCCTGTTTCCCTACCTGGGTGAGCATGGCGACATCAGCCGCCTCACCGGGCTCAGCCTGCATCAATTCCAGTGCGTGCAGCACAGCCTCGAGGAGATCGAACTCAAGCTGGTAATGGATTGCCCGCTGGATGCCAACCAGCAGGCGGAGGTGGCCGCCCTGATGCAGCGCAACCTGGGTTATCCGTTCCGGATTCGCTTCAGCTTCCCGGCCGAGATCCCCCGCGGCCCGACCGGAAAATTCGAGTATTTCCTCAGCCTGATTGATCGCTGAGCAGCGGCTGGCGCTGCAGGTCGCGCACCACCAGAGCCGCGTGGTTGCGGCTGGCGTCGTCGGGAAAATACTCGGCGATGACATGCCGCTCATCCGGCACCGCAAAGCCGATCGCCTCATACAAGGCCAGCAGGGGATCGAGCGGGTGCTTGCCGCGGCGGCTGCTGCAGTAGGCGTAGGCCGAAAGCTCGCCATGCGTCTGGCAATGCCTGGCATAACCCGGCAACACGGCGCCGGCCAGCACGTAGCGCAGTCCCAGCTGCTCGGCCAGGGCGACCTCGCGCAGCACCATGGGGGCGAAGATGTCCTGGCCCCGATAGCGCCGGTCGATGATCCCGGAGACGATGTAGAGCGCGTTGCAGGCGGCCAGGTCGATCTCCGGCAGGTAACCCTGCTGGGTGACGGCATCCCAGTTGCTGAAGGGGCCGAGATCTTGGGGCTGGTAGTGCAGCGGCATGGCCGTGATGGTCGCCACCACCTGGTCGGCCGCCGGCCCCGTGCAGGCGAGGAAGAAGCCCTGGGGAAAACGCTCCAGGCGCGCGAGGAACTTGTCTGCGCCGGCCCGGCCCTCCGGCGGCCAACTCTCCTCGACCTGGAGGATGGCGGGGAGATCGGCGCTGCTGGCGGGTCGAATGCTGATCAAGGGCGCTATCCTCGTCGCTGTTGCGTGTTAAAGCCCGATTCGGCTGCGAAGGCCGGTAGAATCACCCGAGTCTAGCCAAGGGGGCACTGCCTTGAACTACCTGATCGTTGAAAATGCCCTGCCGGGCGAGTTGCTGACGGCGATTGCCCAGGCCATTCAGGCCGGCCCCTTCGACAGCGGCAAGCAGACGGCGCAAGGCATGGCCAAGGCCGCCAAGCACAATCTGCAGCTGTCGGCTGCCGTCCATGGGCCGTTGCTCGACCGCATCGGCCTGACGCTGCTGGCTCATCCGGCGGTGCAGGCCTTCGCCATCCCCCTGGCGGTGGGGCGGCCGATCATCAACCGCTATGAGCAGGGCATGGCCTACGGCCTGCATTCCGACGGCGCCTACATTCACGATGTGCGCACCGATCTGTCCTTCACCCTGTTTCTCGAGGAGCCGAGCAGCTACCAGGGCGGCGAGTTGGTCCTAGTGACCAGCACGCAAAAACTCAGCTTCAAGCTGCCGGCCGGCAGCATGGTGGTCTATCCGGCCGGCGAGCTGCACCAGGTCATGCCGGTGACCGCGGGCGTGCGCAACGCCGTGGTCGGCTGGATGCAGAGTCGCATCCGCGATGCCCGCCAGCGCGACCTCATCGCCAAGCTCAACCTGGTGCCGCGCACCCTGAGTCAGGACGAGCGCTACCGCGACCTGGCGACTCACGCGGGGCAGTGCATCCAGGACCTGGTGCGGATGTGGGGTGACTGAGCCTAACCTTGTTATCAATCACGCTGCGCGTTCTTGCCCAAACATAAGTGGATGCCAACATGACACCGACACTCCCACTCGCCGCCGGCTTCCATGGTCGCTTGCGCCAGCCCGAACAGACCATTGCTCTGCACCTGAGCCACCAC
>JBFHKK010000483.1:0-2336 GCA_041595475.1 Pseudomonas sp.
CCTGCAGCACCGCCTGCACCACCCGCGGCTCCAGCCACTCGCCAGCCTGGTAGGGCGCGCCCCAGCGCAGCTCGACCGGGAACATGCGCCCCTCGCTGCGCAGCACCGGCGCCTCGTCGAGCAGCGCGGCGAGGCGTTCGCCCTCCAGGGTCGCCGACATCAGCAGCACCTTCAGCGCCGGCTCGCCGCTGTCGGCGTCACGCAGCATGGTGCGTCCGTTGAGGCACAGGGCCAGGGCCAGATCGGCGTCGAGACTGCGCTCGTGGAATTCGTCGAAGATCACCAGGCCGACGCCTTCCAGCGCCGGGTCTTGCTGCAGGCGACGGGCGAGGATGCCCTCGGTGACCACCTCGATGCGCGTTCTGGGGCCAACCTTGCTGTCCAGGCGGATGCGGTAGCCGACGGTTTCGCCGACCCGCTCGCCCAACTCGCTGGCCAGGCGTTCGGCGGCGGCGCGGGCGGCCAGTCGGCGCGGCTCGAGCATGAGGATGCGCTGGCCGGCCAGCCAGGGCTCATCCAGCAGGGCCAGCGGCACCCGAGTGGTCTTACCGGCACCCGGCGGCGCCTCCAGCACCGCCTAGTGACGCTCGCTCAGAGTGCGGCGCAGGTCGGGCAGCAGGGCATCGATCGGCAGGGCGTTCATGGCAATGGGCACACAGGCAGGGAGAGTCGGCCGGGGCGGCGATTATAACGGCCACCGGCCTTGAGCCCGACAACACAATTGCACGCATCGCCTTGCTATAGTTGCGCCACTTTTTCCATGGAGGTGTTCGATGCGCATGCACACACGCGTTATCGGCGGCGTTCTTGCCGCCTCCCTGCTCACCCAGCTGAGCGCCTGCGGCACCCTGTTCTTCCCCGACCGGCGCGGCCAGATCGAGGGCCGGGTCGACCCCGTGGTGGTGGCCCTGGATGCCATCGGCATCCTCTTCTACGTGATTCCGGGCCTGATCGCCCTGGGCATCGACTTCGCCACCGGCGCCATCTACCTGCCCAACGGCCAATACTCGATGGCGCCGGAAACCCTCAAGCAGGCGGTGGATGCCGAAGGCCGCGTCGACACCGCCAAGCTCAAGGCACTGATCGAGGCGCACACCGGCCAGCGCCTGCCCCTGGATGACCCGCGCCTGATCCAGCACAGCGGCAGCCCCGCGCAGCTGGCCACCTACGGCCTGATTCCGGCGGCCTGACGCCGGCAACGCCAGGCCCGAGCCCGTGATAACGACGGTCGCGCCTCAGCACTCGCGCCTGATGCGCCAGGCCACTGCCGCCGCCCTCACGGTGGCCCTGACCCTGGTCGCGGCCAAGGCCGTGGCCTGGTGGCAGAGCGGCGCGGTCAGCCTGCTGGCCGGGCTGACCGACTCGCTGCTCGACGTCGCCGCCTCGCTGCTCAACCTGATCGCGGTGCACTACGCCCTGCGCCCGGCCGACGCCGATCACCGCTACGGCCACGGCAAGGCCGAGGCCCTGGCAGGATTGGGCCAGTCCCTGTTCATCGCCGCCAGCGCGGTATTGGTGGCGGTGCAGGGCGGTCAGCGCCTGCTCGAGCCGCAGCCGCTGGCCGCCGAAGCCTTGGGCATCGCCGTCATCTTGCTGTCCCTGGCGCTGACGTTCGGCCTGCTGCTGTTTCAGCGCCACGTGGTGCGCCAGACCGGCTCCACCGCGATCCAGGCCGACTCGCTGCACTACCGCTCCGACCTGCTGCTCAATGGCAGCATCCTGCTGGCGCTGGTCGCTGCCGGCCTCGGCTGGCCCCAGGCCGACGCGCTGTTTGCCATCGCCATCGCCGGCTACATCCTCTGGAGCGCTCTGTGCATCGGCCGCCAGGCCGTGGCCGTGCTGATGGATGAGGAACTGGCGCCGGAAGTGACCGAGCGCATGCACCTGCTGGCCTGCGGCGTGCCCGGTGTGCTCGGCGCCCACGACCTGCGCACGCGCCTGTCGGGCAGCCACTGGTTCGTGCAGCTGCACCTGGTGCTGCCCGGCGAGCTGAGCCTGAGCCGCGCCCACGAACTCTGCGATCGGGTCGAGGCGGCGATCATCGCCGAGTTTCCCCGGGCCGAAGTGCTGGTCCACGCCGACCCGCCTGAGGTGCTCGAGCCCTGAGCGGCGCGCCCGCTCGCGCCGGCCCGGTGCGGCTTTTCTGCTTATGCTTAGGGAGTCTGCCTTGCCCGGGGACCCCACCCGTGAAAAAGACCAGCCTGGAGCAGCTGTATCGGGAGCACGAGCCCGAGGCGATCGAGCAGCGCCTGAACGCCGGCAACAGGCCCCAGGACGTCTCTGACGCGGTGCTCGGCGCCATCGACGGCTGCATCACCACCTTCGCCGTGGTGGCC
>JBFHKK010000484.1:0-2334 GCA_041595475.1 Pseudomonas sp.
CTGCGCGAAAATCTGCAACTGTTCCCCGCCGCCCGTGAACGCAGCGGCGCGCCAACCTGGGTCATCCAGGACCCGATCAGCAACCGCTTCTACCGCATCGGCTGGCTGGAGTTCGAGCTGCTCAGCCGCTGGTCACTGGCCGAGCCGCCGCGCCTGCTCGCCGCCACCGCCGAGCAGACCCCGCTGCAGCCCAGCGAAGCAGAGCTCGGCGAGCTGTTTGCCTTTCTCCTGCAGCACCAGTTGCTGAGCATCCACGACCCCAACTACAACCGCGAACGCTACGCGCGTCAGCGCCAGGCGCGCGGCACGCGCCTGCGCCAGTTGCTGCACAACTACCTGTTCTTCCGCGTGCCCCTGCTGCATCCGGCGGCCCTGCTGGCACGCACCCTGCCCGCGCTCGACTGGCTGTTCAGCCGCGGCTGCGCGGCCCTGGTGATCGGCCTCGGCGCCCTGGGCCTGCTGCTCACCGCACGGCAGTGGGACAGCTTCAGCGCCAGCTTCCTCGACACCCTGAGCCCCGGCGGGCTGCTCGGCTACCTGCTGGCCCTGGCCGTGACCAAGAGCGTGCACGAACTCGGGCATGCCTACACCGCGACCCGCTACGGGGTGCGGGTGGCGCACATGGGCGTGGCCTTTCTGGTCCTGTGGCCCATGCTCTATACCGATACCGGCGAATCCTGGCGCCTGGCCGATCGCCGCCAGCGCCTGGCGATCGCCTCGGCCGGACTGATCGCCGAGCTGGGCCTGGCCGCGCTGGCCACCCTGGCCTGGAACCTGTGCGGCGAGGGCGACCTCAAGCAGGCGCTGTTCTTCCTCGCCAGCACCGCCTGGCTGATGTCGCTGGCCCTCAACCTGAGCCCGTTCATGCGCTTCGACGGCTACTTCATCCTCTGCGACGCGCTGGACATGCCGAACCTGCACGAACGCTCCTTCGCCGTGGCCAAGGTGGCCCTGCGCAACACCCTGCTGGGCTGGCAGGAGCCCGACCCGGAACCCCTGCCAGCGGGCAAGCGGCGGGCGATGGTGGCCTTCGCCTTCGCCACCTGGCTGTACCGCCTGGTGCTCTTCGTCGGCATCGCCGTGGCGGTCTACCTGCTGTTCTTCAAGCTCCTCGGCATTCTCCTGTTCCTGGTGGAGATCGCCTGGTTCGTGCTGCGGCCGCTGCGCGATGAGCTGCGCATCTGGTACCAGCGCCGCGGGCAGATCAGCCGCACCCGGCGCTGGCTCGGCGGCGCCGCGCTGCTGGTGCTGCTGCCCCTGCTTCTGCTGCCGTGGAGCACGCGCATCGACGCCCCCGGCTGGGCCCACCCGCTGCAGCTCGGCACCCTCTACAGCCCGCTGCCGGCGCGCCTGCTGCAGTTGCCCCAGACCCAGCAGGTCGAGGCCGGCGAGGTGCTCTTCGTGCTCGAGCAACCGGAGCTCGACCACCGTGCCGAGCAAGCCGAGCGAGCCGGCCTGACGGTGGAGCGGCAGCTGCGCGGCCTGGCCGGGCTGGCCGACGGCGAGGAGCGCCGCAGCCTGTTGCGCGGGCAGCAACACCTGCACCAGGCGCAGCTACTGGCCGAGCGCGACGAGGTGCGCCGGCTGGTCCTGCGCGCGCCCTGCGCCGGGCGTCTGACCGATGCCGACGCGGAACTGGCGCCCGGCGTCTGGGTCAATCCGCAGCAGCCGCTGGCCACCCTGGTCGATCCCCAGCGCTGGCTGGTCGAGGTGTTCGTCCAGCAGCAGGATCTGCAGCGGCTGGCGATCGGCGATGCGGTGCGCTTCTACCCGCAGGCCCAGGGCCAGGCCGTGCTGCACGGGCAGGTCAGCCGCATCGACGGTGCCCGCACCAGCCGCCTGCCGCACGCCCTGCTGTCCAGCCAACACGGCGGCCCCATCGCCGTGCTCCCCGAGCAGCCGGGGCTGACCCCGCGCGATGCGCTCTATCGGGTCCAAGTCAGGCTCGACACGGTGCCGGCCGGCTTGCAGCAGCTGCGCGGCCAGGCGCAGATCGAGGGCCGCGCCCAGAGCTGGCTGCTCGAGGCGCTCAAGCCGGTGCTGATCGTGCTGATCCGCGAGCTAAGCTTCTGAGCCCAGGGCGCGCCCCGGGTTCATCGCCAGCGCGGCTATACCTTTTTTATCGTTTTTGTTGTTTTATTCACTTTTAGGGTTAAGCTTGAAGCATCGGGTTCTGCCCGGCCCACCACCTTCGCACACCTCTGGGGGTCTGCCATGCTTAACCGACTCACCCGTACCGGCCTTGCCGCCCTGTGCCTGCTCACGGCTCTGGCGGCCAGCGCGCAGGAACAGCCGCGCCCGGTGCGCATCGGCCTGAACGCCGAATTCGGCCAC
>JBFHKK010000485.1:0-2323 GCA_041595475.1 Pseudomonas sp.
CGATACCCTAACCCTGGCCGCGACCCCGGATGTCGACATGCTGCCTGGCTTCAAACGGGTCAAGCCGCAGGTCTACGCGGGACTGTTCCCGGTCAGTTCCGATGATTTCGAGGACTTCCGCGAGGCGCTGCAGAAGCTGACCCTCAACGATGCGGCGCTGCAGTACGAGCCGGAAAGTTCGGACGCCCTGGGCTTCGGCTTTCGCATCGGCTTCCTCGGCATGCTGCATATGGAGATCATCCAGGAGCGTCTGGAGCGCGAGTACGACCTGGATCTGATCACCACGGCGCCGACGGTGGTGTTCGAAGTGGTGATGAAGAATGGCCAGACCATTTACGTCGACAACCCGTCCAAGCTGCCGGATCTGGCGTCCATCGAGGATATGCGCGAGCCCATAGTGCGCGCCAATATCCTGGTGCCCCAGGAGCATCTGGGCAACGTCATCACCCTGTGCATCGAGAAGCGCGGTGTGCAGCGCGACATGCAGTTCCTCAGCAGCCAGGTCCAGGTTTCCTATGACCTGCCGATGAACGAGGTGGTGCTGGATTTCTTCGATCGCCTGAAGTCGGTCAGCCGCGGTTACGCCTCGCTGGACTACAGTTTCGATCGTTTCGAGTCGGCCAATCTGGTCAAGCTGGATGTGCTGATCAATGGCGAGAAGGTCGATGCGCTGGCCCTGATCGTGCATCGCGACAAGGCCCACTACAAGGGCCGCGCCCTGACCGAGAAGATGAAGGAGCTGATCCCGCGGCAGATGTTCGATGTGGCGATCCAGGCGGCCATCGGTGGACAGATAGTCGCGCGGAGCACGGTCAAGGCACTCCGGAAGAACGTGTTGGCCAAGTGCTACGGTGGCGATGTGAGCCGCAAGCGCAAGCTGCTGGAAAAGCAGAAGGCCGGTAAGAAAAGGATGAAGCAGGTCGGCAGCGTGGAGATTCCCCAGGAAGCCTTCCTCGCCGTGCTCAAGGTGGACAGTTAAAGGCTTATGTCGATCAATTTCCCGTTGCTGCTGGTCATCGCGGTCGCCGTCTGTGGCGTGCTGGCGCTATTCGACCTGATCTTCCTGGCGCCTCGTCGTCGCACGGCCATCGCCAGCTACTGTGGCCAGGTCGATCAACCGGATGAAGCGGTGCTCGAGCGCCTGAACAAGGAGCCGCTGCTGGTGGAGTACGGCAAGTCGTTCTTCCCGGTGCTGGCGATCGTGCTGGTGCTGCGCTCCTTCCTCATCGAGCCGTTTCAGATTCCCTCCGGTTCGATGAAGCCGACCCTGGAAGTCGGTGATTTCATCCTGGTCAACAAATTCGCCTATGGCATCCGTCTGCCGGTGCTGGACACCAAGATCATCGAGGTCGGCGATCCGCAGCGCGGCGATGTCATGGTGTTTCGCTACCCCAGCGATCCGAACATCAACTACATCAAGCGGGTCGTCGGCCTGCCCGGTGATCAGATTCGCTACAGCAGCGACAGGCACCTGTTCATCAACGGTCAGCCGGTTGCCGAGCAACTGGTCGGCGCCGAGCCCGGGAGCCTCGGCGGGGTGATGCTCTATAAGGAGAAGCTGGGCGAGACCGAGCACCTGATTCGCAAGGAAATGAAACAGTATCGAATGGAGCCCGGGCGCGAGTGGCGGGTACCCGAAGGGCATTATTTCATGATGGGCGACAATCGGGACAACTCCAACGACAGCCGCTACTGGAACGACGCGCGCATCCCCGGCGAGCGCCTGGGCATGGTGCCGGACCGCAATATTGTGGGCAAGGCCTTCGCCGTCTGGATGAGTTGGCCCGACCCGAAGCTGAGCCATCTGCCGCATTTCTCCCGCGTCGGTCTGATTCACTGACACGCCTTATACTGTGATGCGTCGCGTGTCGCTTCGGCGCAGTCGCTATACATGAGCTGCTCATGGCCGTTGGCCAACCACATTAATGCACATTGGGGGCACAGATGACATTCGCAGGTTCGCAACGCGGGCTTTCACTGCTCAGTTGGTTAATGGTGCTGGCGATTCTAGCCTTTCTGGCCAGCACCGCCTTTAAGATGCTGCCACATTACTTGGATTACATGTCGCTAAAGAAAATTATCACATCGGTCGAAACCGAGCCTAGTCTGCAGATTGGCACAGTTAGCGATTTCTACGAGCATGTTGGTAAAGGTATTCAGGTTAATAATGTTCGTGATCTTGATTGGCGCAAGGCGCTTACTATCAAAGTGGAAAACAACTCCTTCATCGTTCACCTTAAATACGAGAAGCGCGAGCCGCTGATCGAGAACCTCGACCTGGTGGCGCGTTTCGACAAAGAATTCCGCGTGCGCATGCCGTGAG
>JBFHKK010000486.1:0-2323 GCA_041595475.1 Pseudomonas sp.
CCTTGCCGCAGATACCGATGCCCTGATCCAGTTCCAGATCGTGCCCGACCATGCTGACCTTGCCCATCGCCTGGGGTCCGTTGCCGATCAGGGTCGCACCCTTCACCGGCCGGGTCAGCCTGCCATCCTCGATGAGATAGGCCTCCGAGGTGCTGAACACGAAATTGCCCGAGGTGATGTCCACCTGGCCGCCCTCGAAGTTCTTCGCGTAAAGGCCGCGCTTCACGCTGCGGATGATGTCTTCGGGCTCATCCTGGCCGGGCTGCATGAAGGTATTGGTCATGCGCGGCATCGGCAGGTGGGCAAAGGATTCCCTACGGCCATTGCCGGTGGGCGCAACGCCCATCAGGCGCGCATTCAGCTTGTCCTGCAGATAGCCTTTCAGGATGCCGTTTTCGATCAGCACGTTGCACTGTGAAGGCACGCCTTCGTCGTCGATGTTGAGCGAGCCACGGCGGCGGGCCAGGCTGCCGTCATCGACGATGGTGCACAGCTCGGAGGCGACCTTCTCGCCGATCCGGCCCGAGTAGACCGAACTGCCCTTGCGATTGAAGTCACCTTCCAGGCCGTGCCCCACCGCCTCGTGCAGCAGCACGCCGGGCCAGCCGCTGCCCAGCACCACCGGCATGGTGCCGGCGGGTGCCGGATCCGCATCCAGACGCAGCAGGGCCAGGCGCACGGCCTCGCGGGCCAGCTCCTCGGGGGAAACCGTCTCACGCAGGGCCAGCAGGTCATAGCGCCCGCCGCCGCCGCTGCTGGTCGACTCGCGCTTGCCGCCGCGCTCCACGATGACCTGAACCTGCAGGCGCACCAGCGGGCGCACGTCGGCGGCCAGGGTGCCGTCGGAAGTGGCGATCAGCACATGTTCGTAACTGGCCGCCAGACTGGCCATGACCTGACTGACCGCCGGGTCGGCCGCCCGGGCCGCCGCATCGGCACGGCGCAGCAGGTCCAGCTTGGCGTCCGCGTCCAGGCTGATGATGGGGTCATCGGGCCGATACAGGGCGTCGGCAGCCGGCCGCTGCCAGCGCGCCAGCGCGGCCGAACCGCCGGCCTGCGAGATGGCGCCCGCGGCCTGGCAGGCCTGCTCCAGGGCCGGACGCTGCAGTTCGTCGGTATAGGCAAAGCCGGTGGCCTCGCCGCTGATGGCGCGCACTCCCACACCCTGCTCGATGCCGTAACCACCGCTTTTGACGATGCCCTCCTCGAGCACCCAGCTTTCGCTGCGGCGGGCCTGGAAATACAGATCGGCGGCGTCGACTCCGGGCCGCATCAGGCCGTGCAGCACCTGCTGGAGGTCGTCGATCTCGAGGCTGGCGGGCTGTAGCAGGCGGGTCTGCGCCAGGTCCCAGTTGTTCGTTGTCATGTCGGTCTCACTGTGTGTCAGCCGGCGACGGCTGCGGCGGCCGGCCTGGTGTCGCCAGTGGCGAACTCCGGCCTGCGGGAGTCTAGAGAGGCGTATCCGGCGCACCGCCATCGCGCCGGTGCCTGAGCACCGGAAACTCGCGCCGGCGTCGCGCCTGAGCGTCCAGATCGATGTCGGCCCGAATCACTCCGGGCGCCTCGGCGGCCTGGGCCTGAATCCGGCCCCAGCAATCCACGATCATACTATGGCCCCAGCTGCGCTGGCCGTTGGGGTGCTCGCCGCACTGATTCGCACCGACCACGGCGGCCAGGTTCTCGACCGCGCGCGCGCGCAGCAGCAGCTCCCAGTGGGCCTGGCCGGTCGGCCAGGTGAAGGCCGCGGGCACCAGCAGAACCTCGGCGCCGGCTGCCGCCAGTTCCCGGTACAGCTCGGGGAAGCGCAGGTCGTAACAGATGGACAGGCCCAGCCGCAGTCCGGCGCACTCGAAGCACTGTGGCGGATTGCTGCCGGCCTGGAAATGGCGTGACTCCAGGAAACTCTTGCCGTCTTCCAGCACCACGTCGAACAGATGGCGCTTGTCATAGCGGGCAATCTGCCGGCCGTCGGGCCCGTAGACCAGGGCGCTGGCCGAAACCTTGTCGTCCTGGCCCGGCAGGCGCAACGGAAAGGAACCGCAGACCAGGGTGGTGGCATGCTCCCGCGCGAGCTCGGCCAGCGCCTGCTGCAACGGTCCGTCACCGGGGACCTCGGCGATGGCCAGCTTGTCCCGCTCGCGCGCGCCGAGGAACAGGGCATTCTCCGGCAGCAGGACCAGCCGGGCGCCGTCGGTCTGCGGCAGCAGCGCGCGGATGGAGGCGAGATTGGACCGCACATCGGCGCCGCTGCTCAGCTGCAGCGCGGCGATACTCAGGGACCGGCTCATTGGCTTCGACTCACTTCGGGATTGTCCCAGCTGCC
>JBFHKK010000487.1:0-2316 GCA_041595475.1 Pseudomonas sp.
CATCGACGGCCACGCACCCTACAAGGCGCTGCTCACCCACGGTTTCGTGGTCGACGAGAACGGCCGCAAGATGTCCAAGTCGCTGGGCAATGTGGTCGCGCCCCAGGAGGTCAACGACAGCCTGGGCGCCGACATCCTGCGCCTGTGGGTGGCTTCCTCGGACTACTCGGGCGAGATGGCCGTGTCCAAGGTCATCCTGCAGCGCAGTGCCGATGCCTACCGGCGCATCCGCAACACCGCGCGCTTTTTGCTCTCCAACCTCAGCGGCTTCGACCCGGCGCAGCACCTGCTGGCGGACACCGAGATGCTGGCGCTGGACCGCTGGGCGGTCGACCGCGCGCTGCTGCTGCAGCGCGAGATCGAAGAGGCCTACGACAGCTACCGCTTCTGGAACGTCTACCAGAAGGTGCACAACTTCTGCGTGCAGGAGCTGGGCGGTTTCTACCTCGACATCATCAAGGATCGCCAGTACACCACCGCCGCCGACAGCGTGGCGCGGCGCTCCTGCCAGACCGCGCTGTTCCACATCGCCGAGGCGCTGGTGCGCTGGATCGCGCCCATCCTGTCCTTCACCGCCGACGAGATCTGGCAGTACCTGCCGGGCGAGCGCAACGAGTCGGTCATGCTCAACGGCTGGTACCAGGGCCTGAGCGAGCTGCCGCAGGGTTTCGAGCTGAGCCGCGAGTTCTGGGAGCGGGTCATGGCGGTCAAGGTGGCGGTGAACAAGGAGCTGGAGAACCAGCGCAGCGCCAAGGCCATCGGTGGCAACCTGCAGGCCGAAGTCACGGTGTACGCGGAAGACAGCCTGATCGCCGACCTGGACAAGCTGGGCAACGAGCTGCGCTTCGTGCTGATCACCTCCACCGCGACGCTGGCGCCGCTGGCCAGCGCGCCGAGCGATGCGGTGGACACCGAAGTTGCCGGTCTCAAGCTCAAGGTGGTCAAGTCCGCCCACGCCAAGTGCGCGCGCTGCTGGCACCATCGCGAGGACGTCGGCAGCCATGCCGCGCATCCGCAGATCTGCGGGCGCTGCGTGGACAACATCGAAGGCGCCGGCGAGGTCCGTCACTATGCTTAAGATCAGCCGCTTCGGCCGTCTTAACTGGCTGTGGCTAAGCCTGCTGGTGTTCGCTGCGGACCAGGCCAGCAAGCTCTATGTCGAGGATGTGCTGACCCTGTACCAGCAGGTGGTGGTGATCCCGGACTATTTCAGCTGGACCCTGGCCTACAACACCGGTGCGGCCTTCAGCTTCCTGGCCGGCGCATCCGGCTGGCAGCGCTGGTTCTTCGCCGCCATCGCCCTGGTGGTCAGCGTGGTGCTGGTGGTCTGGCTCAAGCGCCTCAAGCCTGAGGAAACCTGGCTGGCCGTCGCCCTGGCCCTGGTGCTCGGCGGCGCCCTGGGCAACCTGGTCGATCGCGTGCTGCTCGGCCATGTGGTCGATTTCATCCTGGTGCACTGGCAGCACCGCTGGTATTTCCCGGCGTTCAACATCGCCGACAGCGCCATTACCGTCGGCGCCATCATCCTGGCGCTGGATATGTTCAAGAGCAACAAGTCCGGAGAGGTTGCCCATGACTGAGCTACGTATCGGCCCGGACAGGGAAGTCACCCTGCATTTTGCCCTCAAGCTGGAGAACGGCGAGGTGGTCGACAGCACCGAAGGCAAGGCCCCGGCCACCTTCAGGGTCGGCGACGGCAACCTGCTGCCCGGCTTCGAGTCCGCGCTGTTCGGCTTCAAGGCCGGCGACAAGCGCAGCGTGCAGGTGCTGCCGGAGCAGGGCTTCGGCCAGCCCAATCCGCAGAACGTGCAGGTGATGCCGCGCGCGCAGTTCCAGGACATGGAGCTGTCCGAGGGCCTGCTGGTGATCTTCAAGGATGCCGCCAACACCGAGCTGCCGGGAGTGGTCAAGGCCTTCGACGAGGCCCAGGTGACCATCGACTTCAATCACCCGCTGGCCGGCAAGACGCTCAACTTCGACGTGGAAATCATCGAAGTCAGGGCGCTCTGAGGCCTTCCGAGGGGCTGCCAGCCAGTCCCTCCGGGCGGCCATTCGCCCGCTGCCTGCGGGCGGCGTTAAACTCCCAGTTCCCGCTTCGCGTCGAGATTCACGCCCATGCATATCAAACTCGCCAACCCCCGCGGCTTCTGCGCCGGCGTCGATCGCGCCATCGAGATCGTCAACCGCGCCCTGGAGGTCTTCGGCCCGCCGATCTACGTGCGCCACGAGGTGGTGCACAACCGCTACGTCGTCGACCGGCTGCGTTCGATGGGCGCGGTGTTCGTCGACGAGCTGCACGCGGTGCCAGACGGCGCG
>JBFHKK010000488.1:0-2300 GCA_041595475.1 Pseudomonas sp.
GACCATGAAAGACAGCATTCGCCACCTGATCCAGCAAGCCCTTGTTCGCCTGACCAGCGAGGGCGTGCTGCCGGAGGGACTGACGCCCGCGATCCAGGTGGAAAACACTAAGGACAAGAGCCACGGCGACTTCGCCAGCAACATCGCCCTGATGCTGGCCAAGCCTGCCGGCCTCAAGCCGCGCGAACTGGCCGAAAAGCTGATCGCCGCGCTGCCCGCCGATGCCCAGATCAGCAAGGTGGAGATCGCCGGCCCCGGCTTTCTCAACTTCTTCCAGAACAGCGACGCCCTGGCCCAGCGCCTGGAAGCGGCCCTGGCCGACGACCAACTGGGCGTGCGCAAGGCCGGCCCGGCGCAGCGGGTGGTGATCGACCTGTCGTCGCCGAACCTGGCCAAGGAGATGCACGTCGGCCATCTGCGCTCGACCATCATCGGCGACGGCGTGGCCCGGGTACTGGAGTTTCTCGGCGACCAGGTGATCCGACAGAACCATGTGGGCGACTGGGGCACCCAGTTCGGCATGCTGCTGGCCTACCTGGAAGAACAAACGGCCGCCGCCGAGCGCGATCTGGCCGACCTCGAGGTGTTCTACCGCGCGGCCAAGAAGCGCTTCGACGAATCGCCCGAGTTCGCCGACCGCGCCCGCCAGCTGGTGGTCCAGCTGCAAGCCGGCGAGCCGCACTGCCTGCGCATCTGGCAGCAGTTCAACGACATCTCCCTGAGCCACTGCCAGGAGGTCTACGACCGCCTCGGCGTCAAGCTCAGCGCCGCCGATGTCAGGGGCGAGAGCGCCTACAACGCCGAGCTGCCGGGCATCGTCCAGGCGCTGCGCGACAAGGGGCTGCTCACCGAGGACAACGGCGCCCAGTGCGTGTTTCTCGAGCAATTCAAGAACGCCGAAGGCAAGCCGCTGCCGGTGATCGTGCAGAAGGCCGGCGGCGGCTACCTCTACGCCACCACCGACCTGGCGGCCATGCGCTACCGCAGCCAGGCGCTCAAGGCCGACCGCGTCCTCTACTTCGTCGACCAGCGCCAGGCCCTGCACTTCCAGATGGCCTTCGAGGTGGCGCGCCGCGCCGGCTTCGTGCACCAAGACATGCAGCTCGAGCACATGGGCTTCGGCACCATGAACGGCGCCGACGGCCGCCCGTTCAAAACCCGCGACGGCGGCACGGTCAAGCTGATCGACCTGCTCGACGAGGCCGAACAGCGCGCCTATGCCCTGGTCAAGGGCAAGAACCCGGAACTGGAAGAGGCCGAATTGCGCCAGATCGCGCGGGCCGTGGGCATTGGTGCGGTGAAATACGCCGACCTGTGCAAGCACCGCAGCAGCGACTACAGCTTCAACTTCGAACAGATGCTCAGCTTCGAAGGCAACACCGCGCCCTATCTGCTGTATGCCTACACCCGGGTCGCCAGCCTGTTCCGCAAACTGGGCCGCGACTTCGAGCCCGCCCAGGGCCGCATTGTCCTGGCGGCCGAGGCGGAACTGGCCCTGGCCGCCAAGCTGGCGCAGTTCGCCGAGGTGCTCAACGCAGTCGCCGACAAGGGCACGCCCCATGTGCTCTGCGCCTACCTCTACGATCTGGCCGGCCTCTTCTCCAGCTTCTACGAGAACTGCCCGATCCTGGCCGCCGCCGACCAGGCCACCCAGCACAGCCGCCTGCGTCTGGCCGCCTTGACTGGCCGCACCCTCAAGCAGGGCCTGGAACTGCTCGGCCTGGAAACCCTGGAGCGCATGTAAGGTGGCCGCGCGCAAGAAGCCTGCGCCCAAGCGCGGCGCCAGCCGCTACCAGGCGCCGTCCAAGCAGCCGGTGCCGGCCTGGATCTGGCTGGCCTGCGGCCTGGCCATCGGCGGCTTCATGACCTTCCTGTTCAGCCTCGAACCGGGCCGCGACGAGATCCGCCGCGACAAGGCCGAGCAGGCCAGCGGCAAGCGCACAGAAAAGGCGAGCGACCGCCCGCCGAGCGAGCCGGCCAAGCCCAAGTACGACTTCTACACCCTGCTGCCGGAATCGGAAGTCATGCTCCCGCCGCGCGCGCTGGAGCCCTCACCGACCCCAGCGCAACAGCAGCCGGTGAGCCCCGAGGAGGCGGCAAAAATCGAAGCGGCCCGCGCCGAGGCGGCGCTCAACGGCCAGCCGGTGCCGCCGCCACCGGTGATCGCGCAGCCGCCGGCGACCACCCAGCACAGCCGCCTGCGTCTGGCCGCCTTGACTGGCCGCACCCTCAAGCAGGGCCTGGAACTGCTCGGCCTGGAAACCCTGGAGCGCATGTAAGGTGGCCGCGCGCAAGAAGCC
>JBFHKK010000489.1:0-2281 GCA_041595475.1 Pseudomonas sp.
ACACATGGAACATGCGGTAGAGGTCTTCGGCCAGCCCCGACTCGGAGAGCATGTAACCCATGTAGACGAACATCGGCAGGGTCAACAGCGGGTACCACTTCATCAGCTTCATGGCCGCGCTGAAGGCCATCTCCGAGCCGCCGTCGCCCCACAGCAGCAGGGCCGCCGCCACCGCGACGAAGCCGATGGCGCCGAACACCCGCTTGCCGGTCAGCAGCAGGAGCATCATCGAGGAGAACATCAGCAGGGCGATGAGCTCGTAACTCATTTACAGAGACTCCCCGCGCGCCGCCGCCAGGTCCTTGAACAGGGTCGCCAACGCCTGCAGCAGCATCAGCGCCACGCCCAGGGTCATGATGATCTTGATCGGCGCCATCGGCGGCGACCAGGCCGAGTAGCTGGTCTCGCCGTATTCCAGGGCGTAGAGGGTCGAGGAGACCCCGCCGTAGAGCAGGAAGATCAGGTAGAAGATCAGGAAGCCGACGGTGAGTGCGTCCATGATCGCCGCGGTGCGCGGCGACCAGCGGCTGTAGAACAGGTCCATGCGCACATGGGCATCCAGCTGCATGGAATAGCCGCCGCCCAGGAGGAAATAGGCGACCATCAGAAACTGCGCGGTTTCCAGGGTCCACAGGGCCGGATCCGCGAAGGTCTTGCTGACCGAGGAATACAGCAGCACCGCGAGCATGACGAAGATCAGGTACATGGCGCAGCGGCCGATGACCCGGTTGAGCGCGTCCACCGCCCTGACGAACAGCCGTATGGCCCGAGGCATGTCAGTCCCTGTGACTTGGCTTGTGTTTTCGTCAGCCTAGTCGAAGTTTTGCCCGCCGCTCAGAGCCCGGCCTCATGCAGGCGGCGGGCGTGGGCGAGAAACAGGCCGACAGGATCGGCGCCCTTGCCGACCAGGCCGAAGCTCTGGTTGATGATGTCGAAATGATCCAGCGGGTAGTCGTCGCCGATCACCTGCCCCAGGTGCGAGCTCAAGCGCCCGACCATGCCGTCGCACTGGCCGGCCTCGCGGCGAAAGCTGCGGGCGAACAGCCGGCAGAACAGGTTGGGGCCGTCCAGGCGATTGCCGCCACTGTCGGTGATGCCCGGCTTGAGGATCCCCGACCAGGAGTAGTAGCGCACGCCGTTGACCTCGTACGGGCCCTCGCCGTCCGCGCTTGGCGGCAGGCCCTGGGGAAAGCGGGCATTGAACTCGGCCACGCCGGCCGTGGTCAGCGAGCGCTGCGCGGCGCGCGCATCGGCCGGCAGACGCGGACCGCGGTAGCCGGTCTCCAGCCAGCCGAGAACCCGCGCCAGCAGGCTGGCCAGGGCCACCAGCAGGCGCTCGCGCAGGCTGCCGGCCGGCGTCAGACGCTCGACGAAGTCGGCCAGTTCCGAGCCCTGGTTGGGCCCGGCCAGGGAAGTCACCGAGGCGACCCACTCCGGCCGCATGGCCGCGGCATAGCGGGCAGTCAGGGCGCCCTGGCTGTGGCCAAGCAGGTGCACCTTGTCCGCGCCCGTGGCCTGGCGCACCCGGGCGATGTGTTCGAGCAACTGCTCGCCGCGCACCTCGCTGGCATGCAGCGGCGAGACCAGCACCGGAAACACCCGCGCGCCGAGCCGGCGCAGCGCCGCGACTATGCCGAACCAGTAGGGATAGCCGAGCAGGCGAATGAAGCCGAACAGCCCGGGAACCAGGATCAACGGGTAGCGCGGTGCTTGTGCTGCGGACATGGAGCCGGCCTCCTGGTGCCTAGGGTGCCCCGCTCGACAGGGCGCGAGCGGGCCTTCATCGAGCTGAGCTTAGCCGGGTCAGGGCGCAGGCCTGGCTATCCAGCCCAGCTCGGCCGAACAAAAAACGACCAAAGCCGGCCGCGCCTAGTGGCGCGGGCGCAGGCGCCAGCGACCCGCAGCTTATCCACAGAGCACTCCACAGGGAGCGGGGATAAGCTCGCCGCGCCTGCCCGGAACTGCCGGCCAAGATCCTGAATTAGTTGATTTATTTCTTGACGACTGGCGGCCGGGCAAGGCTTCGAGCGCCTCGAGGGCGCCTGGCCATTTTTCACTCAGCCGGCCCATCGGCAAGGGATACGTGGCCTGGAAGCCTTTGAACAGAGCTTATCCACAGCCCTGCCCACAGCAACGGGGGGTAACTCCAGAGGCCGTCAGGATTCGCCGGCCAGCGCCGGAGTCGCGGCATCCGCGGCCAGCGGCAGGACCGTGACCTGGACCTTGGGATCGTGGCTGCCGCCGCCGAGAATCACCCCGTGCAGCGGCGAGACGTCGGAGA
>JBFHKK010000490.1:0-2279 GCA_041595475.1 Pseudomonas sp.
GTCAACCAGCAGGAGGCGGTGGTGGAGAACATCATCGCCACCCAGGGTGTTTCCATCGGCCTGGAGGCCGGCTCCAAGCCCGAGCTGCTGGCCGTGCTGGCCCTGGCGCCGAAGGGCGGCACCATCGTCTGCAACGGCTACAAGGACCGCGAGTTCATCCGCCTGGCGCTGATCGGCCAGAAGCTCGGCCACAGCGTGTTCATCGTCATCGAGAAGGAGTCCGAGGTGCAGCTGGTGATCGAGGAGGCGGCCGAGCTCAAGGTCGCGCCGCAGATCGGCCTGCGCGTGCGCCTGTCCTCGCTGGCCTCGAGCAAGTGGGCCGACACCGGCGGCGAGAAATCCAAGTTCGGCCTGTCGGCGGCGCAGCTGCTGTCGGTGGTCGAGCGCTTCAGCGCGGCGGGGCTGGACCAGGGCATTCGCCTGCTGCATTTCCACATGGGTTCGCAGATCGCCAACCTGGCCGACTACCAGCACGGCTTTCGCGAGGCCATCCGCTACTACGGCGAGCTGCGCGGCCTCGGCCTGCCGGTGGACTACGTGGACGTGGGCGGCGGCCTGGGGGTCGATTACGACGGCACCCATTCGCGCAACGCCAGCTCGATCAACTACGACATGGACGACTACGCCGGGGTGGTGGTCGGCATGCTCAAGGAATTTTGCGACGCCCAGGGCCTGCCCCATCCGCACATCTTCTCCGAGAGCGGCCGCTCGCTGACCGCCCATCACGCCGTGCTGGTGGTGCAGGTCACCGATGTGGAGCGGCACAACGACGAGGTGCCGCAGATAGAAGACGTCAGTGTCCTGCCGGAGACCCTGAAATACCTGGTCGAGCTGCTCGGCCCGACCGATATCGAGATGGTCACCGAGACCTACTGGCGCGCGACCCACTACATGAGCGATGTGGCCGCGCAATACGCCGAGGGCCGGGTCGGCCTCAAGGACAAAGCCCTCGCCGAACAATGCTACTTCGCCGTCTGCCGGCGCCTCTACGATTCGCTCAAGGCGCGCCAGCGCTCCCATCGCCAGGTGCTCGACGAGCTCAACGACAAGCTGGCCGACAAGTACATCTGCAACTTCTCGGTGTTCCAGAGCTTGCCGGATACCTGGGCGATCGATCAGGTGCTGCCGATCCTGCCGCTCAATCGCCTGGAAGAAGAACCCCTGCGCCGCGCCGTGCTGCAGGACCTGACCTGCGACTCCGACGGCAAGATCAAGCAGTACGTCGACGAGCAGAGCATCGAGACCAGCCTGCCGGTGCATGCCCTGCGCGAGGGCGAGGACTATCTGCTGGGGATCTTCCTGGTCGGCGCCTATCAGGAGATTCTCGGCGACATGCACAACCTGTTCGGCGACACCGACTCGGTGAACATCTACCAGAACGCCGATGGCAGCGTGTACCACGCCGGCATCGAGACCCACGACACCATCGAGGACATGCTGCGCTACGTGCACCTGTCGCCCGAGGAATTGATGACCCACTACCGCGACAAGGTCGCCAGCGCCAAGATCAGCGCCCGCGAGCGCACCCAGTATCTCGACGCCCTGCGCCTGGGCCTGACCCGCTCCTCTTACCTGGCCTCCTGAGGCTTAGCCGCCCAATGAAAACGCCCGGCTCGTGCCGGGCGTTTTCGTTTCAGCCGGCGCTCAGCCGAAGTAGCCAAAGCCGCGGGCCATCAGCGCCGCCAGCAGGGGCATGATCAGCAGGGCCAGCAGTTCCAGGCGGATCAGCAGGGTCACCAGGCGCGCCTGGCGCGGGCTGATCTGCGGCGGCTGGCCGGCCTTGAGCGCCGGGCGCCAGCCGAGAAAGACCGCGGTCGGCAGGATCGACAGCAGGGCAACCAGCAGGAACAGCCCGAGCTTGGCGTGGAACAGGGCGTTGTGCAGGTAGTAGTCCAGGCCCTTGCCGAACCAGAGCACCCGCGCCGCGCCGGTGGCCAGCACCAGTCCGGCGCTGATGCCGTAGGCCAGGTCGATGCGCAGCAGGCGGCGCGCCTGCTCGAGGTCGAGAGTCTGCCTGAACAGGCCGTGCTCGTAGGTGAGCAGGGCGAACAGGACGAAGATGGCCAGGTAGTGCAGGTAGGCGGCAACGGCTTCGGTCATCCCAGGCGCCTTCCGTCCGCTCAGCGAATCAGGCTACTGAGCAGCCACAGGCCCAGCAGCAGCCAGACCAGCGCCAGTATGATGCGCTTGCGCAGCAGGGCGCGCAGCGCCGCATAGAGCAGCAGCAGCCCGAGCAGCAGCACCACCAGGCTCAGCAGGGTCGCATCGATGCCCAGGGA
>JBFHKK010000491.1:0-2278 GCA_041595475.1 Pseudomonas sp.
ACCGCCGGCGGCAGCCAGCATTCGGCGACCATGTCGCCCAGGCAGTCGGCCACCCCCAGGGCGGCGGCAAACTTCAGGCGCTGGAGCAGGCCGGCCACCGGCTCGGCGTAGCGGAACAGGGCGAAGCAGCCGCTTTGCGGCGGCGGCCGGGACAGGCAGGCCCCGCAGACATGGCCGTCGGTGTCCGGCATGGCGCAACGCGGGCACTGCGGGCCGAGCCGGGGCAGGTTGATCCGGCATGCCGGGCACAGGCCGCCCGGCGCCGGGCTGGCGCCGCAGGCCAGGCACAGCCGCGGCAGCAGGGCGTCCAGGGCCTTGTCAACCCAGCGGCCATCCTCAAGTTGACAGCCGTCCTCGGCCACCGCATTCTGAGCGGCGAATTTTTCCCCGACGAATGCCATGGCCTCAATCCGCCACGACTGGCGCGCTGACGAAGTGCGCGCCCTGTTTGACATGCCCTTCAATGACCTGCTGTTCCGGGCCCAGGCGGTGCACCGTGAGCACTTCGACCCGAATCAGGTCCAGCTCAGCACCCTGCTGAACATCAAGACCGGGGCTTGCCCCGAGGACTGCGCCTACTGCCCGCAGAGCGTGCGCTACAACACCGGGCTTGAGGCCGAGCCGCTGATGGCGGTGGAGCAGGTGCGCGAGGCGGCCCAGAAGGCGAAGGCGGCCGGCGCCACCCGTTTCTGCATGGGTGCGGCCTGGCGCAGCCCCAAGGACCGCGACATCGTGGCCGTGGCGAAGATGATCCAGGCCGTGCGTGACCTGGGCATGGAGACCTGCATGACCCTGGGCATGCTCAGCCCGGAGCAGGCGAAGCAGTTGAAGGACGCGGGGCTGGATTACTACAACCATAATGTGGATACCTCCCCCGAGTATTACGAGAAAATCATCAGCACCCGGCGCTTCGAGGACCGGCTGGACACCCTGGAGGCGGTGCGCGACGCCGGCATGAAGGTCTGCTGCGGCGGCATCGTCGGCATGGGCGAGGCGGTGAGCGACCGGGCCGAGATGCTGCGCACCCTGGCCAATCTGCCCGAGCACCCGCAGTCGGTGCCGATCAATCAGCTGGTCAAGGTGGCGGGCACCCCGCTGGACACGGCCGAGGACATCTCGCCGCTGGAATTCGTGCGCACCATCGCGGTGGCCCGGATCCTGATGCCGGCCTCCATGGTGCGGCTGTCGGCCGGCCGCGGCAGCATGTCGGCGGCGGTCCAGGCCCTGTGCTTCCTGGCCGGGGCCAATTCCATCTTCTATGGCGAGAAGCTGCTGACCACCGGCAACCCGGAGCACGAGGCCGATCTGGCCCTGTTCGAGGCCCTGGGCATCTCGCCGATGCCGGCAGGCTGCGCCGACGCCGCGCCGGTCGATGCCCCAGCCGCTGCCTGAGTTCACCGCCGCGCGCCTGGCGCGTATCCGCGAGCAGAACCGGGTCCGTCGGCGCCTGCCCTTTGCCGCCATGCAGGGCGTGCGGGTGCGCGAGGACAGCGGCCGGGAATTGACCCTGTTCTGCAGCAATGACTATCTGGGCCTGTCCGCCCACCCGCGCCTGCGCGCCACCTGGAGCGAGGCGGTCTGGCACTACGGGGTGGGCAGTACGGCCTCGCAGTACATCAATGGCCACAGCGACCAGATCGCCGCCTTCGAGGCCGAGCTGGCCGATTTCCTCGGCTATCCCCGGGTGCTGCTGTTCGGCTCCGGCTATCTGGCCAATGTGGGGGTGATTGACGCCCTCATGGGCAAGGCCGACCACGTGGTTTCCGATGCCCTGAACCACGCCTCGCTGATCGACGGCTGCCGCCTGTCCGGGGCGCAGGTGCGGCGCTATCCGCATGCCGATCTGACGGCGGCGCGGGCGGCATTGCAGTCCTGCGCTGACTCGGGCAACCGGTTGCTGCTCAGCGATGCCCTGTTCAGCATGGATGGCGATGCGGCCGATCTGTCGGGCCTCAGTCGGCTGGCCGCCGATCATGCGGCCTGGCTGATGGTCGACGATGCCCACGGCATCGGCGTGCTCGGGCCGCAGGGGCGGGGCAGTGTGGCCGACCAGGGGCTGGGGGTGGACGAGGTGCCCATCCTTACCGGCACCCTGGGCAAGGCCTTTGGTGTCTACGGTGCCTTTGTCGCCGGCAGCGAGGATCTGATCGAGTATCTGGTGCAGGCCAGCCGCACGGCGATCTTCGCCACCGCGCTGCCGCCGGCCCTGGTGGCCAGCCTGCGCGTGTCGCTGGAGCTTCTGCGCGAGGCGGACGCCGCCCGCGCCCATCTGCGCCAG
>JBFHKK010000492.1:0-2270 GCA_041595475.1 Pseudomonas sp.
CAATCCAAGACAGCCAAACCCAGAGGTGAGTCATGAGTCAGCTTTCCCCAGGCCAGCGTTTTCGCCAGGCTCTCGCCATCGAGTCGCCGCTGCAGGTGATAGGCGCCATCAACGCCAACCACGCGCTGCTGGCCAAGCGTGCCGGCTTCAAGGCCCTCTACCTGTCCGGCGGCGGCGTCGCGGCCGGTTCGCTGGGGTTGCCGGATCTGGGCATCAACACCCTGGACGACGTGTTGACCGACGTGCGCCGCATCACCGATGTCTGCGACCTGCCGCTGCTGGTGGACATCGACACCGGCTTCGGCCCCAGCGCCTTCAATATCGAGCGCACCATCAAGAGCCTGATCAAGGCCGGCGCCGCCGCCGCCCATATCGAGGATCAGGTCGGCGCCAAGCGCTGCGGCCACCGTCCGGGCAAGGAAATCGTCTCCTGCGAGGAGATGGTCGACCGTGTGCGCGCCGCCGCCGATGCCAAGACCGATCCGGACTTCTTCCTGATCGCCCGTACCGATGCGATCCAGGCCGAGGGCGTCGACGCCGCCATCGAGCGTTGCCAACGCTACGTCGAGGCCGGTGCCGACGGCATTTTCGCCGAGGCCGCCTATGACCTGCCGACCTACAAGCGTTTCGTCGATGCGCTGAACGTGCCGGTGCTGGCGAATATCACCGAATTCGGCGCCACACCGCTGTTTACCCGCGACGAGCTGGCCTCGGTCGGTGTGGCCATCCAGCTCTACCCGCTGTCGGCCTTCCGCGCCGCCAACAAGGCCGCGGAAAGCGTCTATACCGCCATCCGCCAGGAAGGCCATCAGAAGAACGTGATCGAGCTGATGCAGACCCGCGCCGAACTCTACGAGCGCATTGGCTACCACGCCTTCGAGCAGAAGCTCGACGCGCTGTTCGCCGCCAAGAAGTGATAGTGCCAGGCAAGAACAACAAGGATTCGAGGAGATAAGCATGAGTGCCAGCGAAACCACCCCGGGCTTCAAGCCGAAGAAATCCGTCGCCCTCTCCGGCACTGCCGCCGGCAACACCGCGCTGTGCACCGTCGGGCGCAGCGGCAACGACCTGCATTACCGTGGCTATGACATCCTCGATGTCGCCACCACCTGCGAGTTCGAGGAAATCGCCCACCTGCTGGTGCATGGCAAGCTGCCCAATGTCGCCGAGCTGACCGCCTACAAGGCCAAGCTCAAGGCCCTGCGCGGCCTGCCCGCGGCCCTCAAGACGGCCCTGGAACAGCTACCGCCGAGCGCCCACCCGATGGACGTGATGCGCACCGGGGTCTCCGTGCTCGGCTGCCTGTCGCCGGAGAAGGACGATCACAACCATCCCGGCGCCCGCGATATCGCCGACAAGCTGATGGCCTCCCTGGGCTCGATGCTGCTGTACTGGTACCACTTCAGCCACAACGGCAAGCGCATCGAGGTGGACACCGACGACGACTCCATCGGCGGCCACTTCCTGCACCTGCTGCACGGCGAGGCGCCGCGCGAGTCCTGGGTCCGCGCCATGCACACCTCGCTGATCCTCTACGCCGAGCACGAGTTCAACGCCTCGACCTTTACCTCCCGGGTGGTCGCCGGCACCGGCTCGGACATGTACTCCTGCATCTGTGGCGGCATCGGCGCCCTGCGCGGCCCCAAGCATGGCGGCGCCAACGAGGTCGCCTTCGAGATCCAGAAGCGCTACGAGACGCCGGACGAAGCCGAGGCCGACATCCGCGAGCGGGTGGCGCGCAAGGAAGTTGTCATTGGCTTCGGCCACCCGGTTTACACCGTCTCCGACCCGCGCAACAAGGTGATCAAGCAGGTCGCCAAGGAGCTGTCGGAAGAGCAGAACAACATGAAGATGTACGACATCGCCGAGCGCCTGGAATCGGTGATGTGGGACATCAAGAAGATGTTCCCGAACCTGGACTGGTTCAGCGCGGTGAGCTACCACATGATGGGCGTGCCCACGGCCATGTTCACCCCGCTGTTCGTGATCGCGCGCACCGCTGGCTGGTCGGCCCACGTGATCGAGCAGCGCATCGACGGCAAGATCATCCGCCCGTCCGCCCATTACACCGGACCGGAAGATCAGGCCTTCGTGCCGCTGAACGAGCGGGACTGATGCCAGAGCCGTCGCGGGGCCGGGCCAGTCGCGCCCTGCTCCGCGGACGGCCATCCACGATGACTGCTGCATCCGCGATACCAGCGGGGCGCCTCAGGCCCCGCCACCGCTGCGCTGCCGGTCTGGCCCGCGCCATCCGCAGCGCGCTGCGCAGC
>JBFHKK010000493.1:0-2257 GCA_041595475.1 Pseudomonas sp.
CGAGCAGAAGAAGCAGGCGGATCTGGCCAAGAAGCGCGCGGCGGAAGAGGCGGCCAAGCAGAAGGCCGCAGAAGATGCCAAGAAGAAGGCGGCCGAAGAGGCGAAGAAGAAAGCCGCCGAAGAGGCCAAGAAAAAGGTGGCCGCCGAAGCCGCGCAGAAGAAGGCCGCAGAGGATGCCAAGAAGAAGGCCGCCGCCGATTCCGCGCGCAAGGCGGTCGAAGACAAGAAGGCCGCCGCCCTGGCCGAATTACTGTCGGACAACGTGCAGCATCAGCAGGCCATGGCCGACACCCATGGCGACCAGGTGGCCGGCAGTCTCGACGATCTGATCGTCATGCTGGTCAGCCAGCAGTGGCGCCGGCCGCCGTCGGCGCGCAACGGCATGAGCGTCGAGGTGCTGATCGAGATGCTGCCCGATGGCACTATCATCAATGCCAGCGTCACCCGTGGCAGCGGCGACGCACCCTTCGATAACTCGGCGGTGCAGGCGGTGCGCAACGTGGGCCGCATTGCCGAAATGCAAAAACTCGATCGCGCGACCTTCGATCGCCTGTATCGTCAGCGTCGTGTGATCTTCAAACCGGAGGATTTAGGTCTGTGAATACCCTGATGCGTATTGTCCTGTTGGGGCTGACCATGCTGGTCGGCGCCGCGCAGGCGGCTGACCCGCTGGTGATCACCAGCGGTACCGACCGGGCCACGCCTATTGCCGTGGTGCCTTTCGGCTGGCAGGGCGGCACCGTGCTGCCGGAAGACATGGCCACCATCATCGGCAACGACCTGCGCAACTCGGGGATGTTCGAGCCGATTCCGCGGCAGAACATGATCAGCCTGCCGACCCAGGCCAGCGAGGTCATCTACCGCGACTGGAAGGCCCTGGGCGCCCAGTACGTGCTGGTCGGTAGCATGCTGCCGAGCGCCGGACGCCTTCAGGTGCAGTTCGCCCTGTTCAACGTCACCACCGAGCAGCAGGTGCTGACCGGCAGCGTGGCCGGCGGCGTCGATCAGCTGCGCGACATGGCTCACCATATCGCCGATCAGGCCTTCGAGAAGCTCACCGGGGTCAAGGGCGCCTTCTCCACCCGCCTGCTCTATGTCACCGCCGAGCGTTTCGGGGTCAACAACACCCGCTACACGCTGCAGCGTTCGGACTACGACGGCGCCCGCGCCGTGACCCTGCTGCAGTCGCGCGAGCCGATTCTCTCGCCGTCCTTCGCCCCGGACGGTCGGCGCATTGCCTATGTCTCCTTCGAGCAGCGTCGCCCGCGCATCTTCGTCCAGCATGTCGATACCGGTCGGCGCGAGCAGATCACCAATTTCGAGGGCTTGAACGGCGCGCCGGCCTGGTCGCCGGACGGCAGTCGCCTGGCCTTCGTGCTGTCGCGCGACGGCAACCCGGAGATCTACGTGATGGACATGGGCAGCCGCCAGCTGCGCCGGGTCACCAACCACTACGCCATCGACACCGAGCCGTTTTGGGGCAAGGACGGTCAGACCCTGTACTTCACCTCCGATCGTGCCGGCAAGCCGCAGATCTACAAGACCAACATCGCCAGCGGCGCGGTTGAGCGGGTGACCTTCGTCGGCAACTACAACGCCAATCCGAAGCTCTCGGCAGACGAGAAAACCCTGGTGATGATCCATCGCCAGGATGGTTTCACCGTGTTCAAGGTGGCGGCCATGGATCTGGCTCGCGGCGGGGCGCCGCGGATCCTCTCGGATACAAGTTTGGACGAGTCACCCACTGTTGCGCCCAACGGCACCATGCTAATCTACGCCACCCGCCAGCAGGGTCGGGGAGTCTTGATGTTGGCGTCCATCAACGGGCGCGTGAGGCTCCCTCTTCCTACCGCTCAAGGCGAAGTTCGAGAGCCTTCCTGGTCCCCCTACCTGAACTGATGCGGCGTTACACCTAAAACTTTTAAACTTTTTGCTTAACACACTGGGGTTACATGATGGAAATGCTGAAATTCGGCAAGTTTGCTGCTCTGAGCCTGGCGCTGGCTGTGGCTGTTGGTTGTTCCTCCAAAGGCGGCGACGCTGCTGGCGAAGGCGCACTGGATCCGAACGCCGGTTACGGTGCCGACGCTGGTTCCATGGATAGCAGCCTGAGCGAAGAAGCCGCTCTGCGCGCCATCACCACCTTCTACTTCGAGTACGACAGCTCCGACCTGAAGCCGGAAGCCATGCGCGCTCTGGACGTTCACGCCAAGGACCTGAAAGGCAACGGCGCTCGCGTCGTTCTGGAAGGCCACAC
>JBFHKK010000494.1:0-2248 GCA_041595475.1 Pseudomonas sp.
GAGCTGCAAGCCTACGGCCATCTGATGGACCAGTTCTGGTCGCCCCTGACCAACGAGTTGGGCGCGCCCTACGGCGGTACCCTGGACAACCGCCTGCGCTTCACCTTCGAGGTGCTCAAGGCCGTGCGCCAGCGGGTCGGCAACGACTTCATCGTCGGCGTGCGCTACACCGCCGACGAGGCGCTGAATGGCGGCCTCAGCGCCGAGGACGGCCTGGACATCTCACGCCGCCTCAAGGACAGCGGCATGGTGGATTTCCTCAATATCATCCGCGGTCACATCGACACCGACGCCGGCCTCACCGACGTTATCCCCATCCAGGGCATGGCTAGCGCGCCGCACCTGGATTTCGCCGGGCAGATCCGCGCCGCCACGGACTTTCCCACTTTCCATGCGGCGAAGATTCAGGACGTGGCCAGCGCGCGCCACGCCATCGCCACCGGCAAGGTCGACATGATCGGCATGACCCGCGCGCACATGACCGACCCGCATATCGTGCGCAAACTGATCGAGGGCCGCGAAGAGGCCATCCGCCCCTGCGTCGGTGCCAATTACTGCCTGGACCGCATCTACCAGGGCGGCGCCGCCTACTGCATCCATAACGCCGCCACCGGCCGCGAAACCAGCATGCCTCACGACATCCCCAAGGCCCCTAGGCGGCGCAAGGTGGTGATCGTCGGCGCCGGCCCTGCGGGCCTGGAGGCGGCGCGGGTGGCCGGCGAGCGCGGTCACCAGGTGGTGGTGTACGAGGCCGCCGCCCAGCCAGGCGGGCAGATCCGCCTGACCGCGCAGAGCCCGCGCCGGCGCGAGATGCTCGGCATCATCGACTGGCGCATGGCCCAGTGCGAGGCCCTGGGGGTGACCTTCCACTTCAACAGCTGGGCCGAGGCCGAGGCCATTCGCGCCGAAAAAGCCGATGTGGTGATAATCGCCACCGGCGGCTACCCCCATACCGAGATGCTGGAAGCCGGCAACGAGCTGGTGGTTTCGGCCTGGGACATCCTCTCCGGCGATGTTAGGCCGGGCCGCAACGTGCTGCTGTTCGACGACGCCGGCGACCACAGCGCCCTGCAGGCCGCCGAGCTGATCGCCCAGAGCGGCGCCAGAGTGGAAATCATGACCCCGGACCGCAGCTTCGCCCCGGAAGTCATGGCCATGAATCTGGTGCCTTACATGCGCGCCCTGCAGAAGCTCGACACCACCTTCACCGTCACCTATCGCCTGGCTTCGGTGGCCCGGGAGGGCGAAACTTTGCTGGCGCAGATCGACAGCGACTACGGCGGCGTGCGCAAGCAGCGCCAGGTCGACCAGGTGGTGGTCAACCACGGTACCCGGCCCTTGGACGAGTTGTATTTCGAGCTCAAGCCCTACTCGCGCAACCTCGGCGCGGTGGACTACGCCGACCTTATCGTGGGGCAGCCGCAGCTGCGCGAGGACAACCCGGCCGGCGAGTTCCAGCTGTTTCGCATCGGCGATGCAGTGGCGGCGCGCAACACCCACGCCGCCATCTACGACGCCCTGCGGCTGGTCAAGGATCTCTGAAAGGCGCCGGCGGCCGACCATCAGGCAAAGCTGGGCGCCATCATTCAGGGCGTCCAGCCGCTTGGCCTGCACACCGGGCAGCCTATAATCGCAGGCCTGTTTGCGGAGGCCTGCATGACTGCCATTCACCTCAAGACCCCTGCCCTGACCCTCAGAGCCGGCCCGCGAGCCCTGGCGCGTATCCGCCGGCAGGGCTTGCAGCCCGCCGATGTCGGCATACTGCCGGGCGCCGCTGGAGGGCCCAAAGCGCTGGGCATCCAGGGCCTGGATCTGGCGTTGTTCGGCGACTGGCTGACGCGCGCCCCTCGCGAGCGGGCGCTGATCGGCGCCTCCATCGGTTCCTGGCGCTTCGCCAGCGCCTGCCTGCCAGATCCTGTCGCCGGCCTTCGCCGCCTGGGTGAACTCTACACCACGCAGCGCTTCGCCAAGGGCGCGAGCATGGCGGAGGTCTCGCGCAGCTGCCGGCGGATGCTCGAGGAGCTGCTGCAGGACCAGGACGCGCAAATCCTCAACAACCCGCACTACCGGCTCAATGTCGTGGTGGTCAGGAGCCATGGCCTGCTGCGCCATGATCATCGCGGCGTCTTGGGCCTGGGCCTGTCTGCGGTGATCGGCAGCAATCTGCTCGGCCGCGCGCGCCTGGCCCGGCATTTCGAGCGGGTGATTCTGCACGACGCGCGACGCGCCCCACCGCTGGCCGAACTGC
>JBFHKK010000495.1:0-2236 GCA_041595475.1 Pseudomonas sp.
AGGTACGCATGATGCCGGTGTCCTTCATCCTCCAGCGCTTCCCGCGCCTGGTGCGCGACATCGCCCGCAAGCTGGACAAGAAGGTCGAGCTGCTGCTCGAGGGCGAGGAGACCGAGGCCGACAAGACGATGATCGAGGCCCTCGCCGACCCCCTGGTGCACATCGTCCGCAACGCCCTCGACCACGGCCTGGAAAGCCCGGCCGAGCGCCTCGCCGCCGGCAAGCCGGAGACCGGCACGCTGCGCATCCGCGCCAGCCAGAACGCCGACCACGTGGTGATCCTGATCGAGGACGACGGCCGCGGCATCGACCCGCAGAAGATCAAGGCCAAGGTCGCCGCCAAGGGCCTGCTGGAGCCGGCCGCGCTGGACGCCCTGGGCGACCAGGAGCTGATCAACCTGGTGTTCCTGCCCGGCTTCTCCACCGCCGAGCAGGTCTCCGATCTGTCCGGCCGCGGCGTCGGCATGGACGTGGTGCGCTCGGGCATCGAGCGGGTCGGCGGCCAGCTGCGCCTGTCCAGCGAGGTCGGCAAGGGCACCCGCCTGAGCCTGAGCCTGCCGCTGTCGATGGCCATCACCCAGGTGATGGTGATCGAGTCGGCCGGCCAGCGCTTCGGCATTCCCATGGACCAGGTGATGGAGACGGTGCGCCTGCCGGCGGCGGCCGTGCATACCATCAAGCAGCAGCCCACCGCCCAGCTGCGCGGGCGCACCATCCCGCTCAAGAGCCTCAACCAGCTGCTGGCGCTGGACTGCCAGCAGCTGTGCAACGAGGACCAGGAGCACGCCCTGATGGTGCTGCGCAGCCGCGGCGAACTGGTCGGCCTGCTGATCGACGACTTCCACGGCTCGGTGGACATCATCCTCAAGCCGATGCTCGGGATTCTTGGCGAGTTGTCCGGCTACTCCGGCACGGCGGTGATGGGCGACGGTTCGATCCTGATGATTCTCAACCCCATGGAGCTGTTCGAATGAGCCTGACGTACAAACGCGACATCGCCCACCTTGGCGGCCAGGTCACGGTCGAGGACGCCGAGGGCCTGCTCAACTGGCTGCTCGAGCGCCCGGCCGGCAAGGTCAACCTGCGCCAGCTCGAGCACCTGCACGCGGCCAACCTGCAGGTGCTGATGGCCCTGCGCCCGCGCATCAGCGCCTGGCCGCGCGACCCCGATCTCAACGCGTGGCTCAGGGCCGCGCTGCACTACTAGGAGCAAACCCCATGAGCAAGAAGATCATGATCGTCGACGATTCGCCGACCATGCTGATGAGCCTGCGCAGCAACCTGGAGATTTCCGGCTTCAGCGTCGAGGCCGCCAACGACGGCGTGCAGGCCCTCGGCAAGCTGCAGGGCGGCTACAAGCCGGACCTGATCATCACCGACATCAACATGCCCAACATGGGCGGCCTCGAGCTGATCGGCAAGGCCCGTGCCCTGCCCGGCATGCGCTTCGTGCCCATCCTGGCGCTGACCACCGAGAGCCAGCAGGCCAAGCGCGACGAGGCCAAGCGCAACGGCGCCACCGGCTGGCTGGTCAAGCCGATCGGCTCGGCCGACCTGCTCAAGGTCATCAAACAGGTCATCCCCGGACTCTAGGAGGCGTCATGCGCCCGCACCCATTGAGCCTCGGCCTCTGCGCCGGGATCGGCCTGCTGGCCCTGAGCGCGCCGCTGTGGGCACCCTGGCTGGCCAGCCTGCCGCCGCTGGCCGCGCTGGCCCTGGCGCTGCTGCCCGGCGCGCCCCTGGGCCTGCTGGCGCTGCGCCTGGCACCGGCCACCGCGGCGCTGGAGCGCGAGCGCGCCGCCCGGCGCCTGGAACGCTACCAGAGCCTGCAGCAGCAGACCGCCGCCAGCGCCGCGAGCGTGCCGACCCTGGCGCGCATCGTCCAGCGCAACCTGCGCGAGGTCAGCGAGGAAACCGAGCGCCAGGTGCTGCAGGCCATCGAACGGCTCGACGGCATCTATGCCACTGGCCTCAGCCTGCGTGACAGCATCGCCCAGGGCGCCGGCTGCGCCGCGGCGCTCTCGGCCCAGGCCCAGGGCCATCTGCAGCGCAACCAGCAGATGGCCGCCACCCTGGCGGCCTTCGAGCAGGAGCGCCAGGACAGCCTGGACGCCGACAACCAGCGCATGCGCGGGCTCTATGACGAGGTCAAGGCCACCACGCCGCTGATCGCCCTGATCGGCGACATCGCCAAGCAGACCAACCTGCTGGCGCTCAATGCCGCCATCGAGGCGGC
>JBFHKK010000496.1:0-2230 GCA_041595475.1 Pseudomonas sp.
GAGCTGGATGCGGCCTTCTTCGTCGCCCCGGCGGAAAACGCCCGGCTGCAGCGCCTGGCTGCCGCTCCAGAACTGCGCCTGGCGCATATCGAGCGGGCCGCCGCCTATCAGGCGCACCTGCCGTTCCTCAAACGCATCCGCATCGAGCAGGGCCTGCTCAACCTGGCCCTCGACTCACCGCCGCAGGCGATCGACACCCTGACGCCGGTCGCCACCCTGGTGGTCAACCAGGACTTCCACCCGGCCCTGGCGCCGCTGTTTCTCCAGGCCGTGCGGCGCATCATGCAGGACGGCACCCTGCTCGATCCGGCCGGCGCCTATCCCAGCGCCACGCCGCGCACCTTCGCCCTGTCGCGCGACGCCGAACACTACTACCAGAACGGCCTGCCGCTGCTGCAACGCTACCTGCCGTTTCGCATCGCCTCCCTGGCCGACCGCTACATCATCCTGCTGATTCCGCTGCTGATGGTGCTGATTCCCCTGTTCAAGGCGATCGGCCCGCTCTACCGCTGGCGCATCCGCGCGCGCATCTACCGCTGGTACCGGCACCTGCGCGAGATCGACCGCCAGCTCGATGCCGGCACCCTGCCCGAGCAGCTGGACAGCGAAATCCTGCGCCTGGAACAACTCGAGGACGAGCTGGCCAAGGTCGAGGTGCCGCTGTCCTACTCCAACGAGCTGTACGACCTGCACATGCACCTGCGCTACGTGATCGAACGCCTGCGTACCCTGCAGCGAAGGCGCACCACCAGGGAGGAGGCGCTCGGGTAAACTGCGCGCACTCGCCAAACCGCGCCCAGAGAAGAGTCCATGCCGATCCGCCACTGCATCGTCCACCTGATCGACAAGAAACCCGACGGCACCCCGGCCGTGCTGCATGCCCGCGACAGCGAGCTGGTCGCCAACCAGGCGCTGGAGAACCTGCTGGCCGACCTCAACGACAGCTACAACGCCAAGCAGGGCAAGGCCTGGGGCCTGTTCCACCAGGAGTCGGGTGCCTACCCCTTCAGCGGCTGGCTGAAGGCCTACCTGGAGGCCGAGCAAGACTTCGCCGCCTTCAGCCGCAAGGCGGTCGAGCACCTGCAGACGCTGATGGAGCAGTCCAACCTGTCGGTCGGCGGCCATGTGCTCTTCGCCCACTACCAGCAGGGCCTGACCGATTACCTGGCCATCGCCCTGCTGCATCACAGCGAAGGGGTGGCGGTAACCGAGACGCTGGACGTGACCCCGGCCAAGCACCTGGACCTGGGCCAGTTGCACCTGGCGGCGCGGATCAACCTGTCCGAGTGGCGCAACAACCCCCACTCCAAGCAGTACATCTCCTTCATCAAGGGCAAGCACGGCAAGAAGGTCTCGGAATACTTCCGCGACTTCATCGGCTGCCAGGAGGGGGTCGACGGCCCGGGCGAAACCCGCACCCTGCTCAAGGCCTTCAGCGACTTCGTGGAAAGCGAGGACCTGCCCGAGGAGGCGGCGCGGGACAAGACCCGGACCCTGGTCGACTACGCCAGCGGCCAGGCCAAGCTGGGCGAGCCCATCACCCTGCAGGAGCTTTCCGGACTGATCGACGAGGAACGCCCGCGGGCCTTCTACGAGCACATCCGCAACAGGGACTACGGCCTGTCGCCGGAGATTCCGCCGGACAAGCGCACCCTCAACCAGTTCCGCCGCTTCACCGGCCGCGCCGAGGGCCTGTCGATCAGCTTCGAGGCCCACCTGCTGGGCTCGAAGGTCGAGTATGACGAGGCCCAGGACTGCCTGATCATCCGCCAGCTGCCGACCCAACTGAGCGATCAGCTCAAGCGGCGCAAGGACTGAGCTAAAGTCAATAGATAGGTTTTCCCAGCACGCGCCAGGAGGCGGGCATGCACAGGCCCGGCATCGCGCTTCGCTCCCACCCGCAGGGCCTCTCTGCGGCGGCGCTGCTGTTGTGCCTGGGGCTCTGCCTGAGCGCCCCGGCGCTGGCCTCCGAGCAGCCGCCGCCTGAGGTGCTGCGCAGCGACAGCGCGCGTTTCGTCGCGGTGAACATCGAGTTCAGCGTATTGCACGAGATGGGTCACCTGCTGATCGCCGAGCTGGACCTGCCGGTGTTCGGTCGCGAGGAGGACGCCGCCGATCAGCTCGGCTTCATCAATCTGTTCCTCGCCCACGGCCTGCAGCGCGATGCCGACTTCTACGCGGCCCTGATCGATATCGCCGACTACTGGCGCCTGGAATGGCAGCGGGCCAA
>JBFHKK010000497.1:0-2229 GCA_041595475.1 Pseudomonas sp.
GGGTTTCCGCGCCAACGTCGCCGAGTTGCAGGAGGCGTTCGAGGAGGATGGCGCCCAGCGCTGGCGCTACCGCGTCGAACCCAACGAGATGCCGGCGGCGCTCAAGCAGCTGCGCCCGCAGCAGGTGCTCAACCGCAACCTCGACCACAACTGGCAACAGGCCCTGCTCAAGACCTCGGCCGAGCGCCGCGTGGCAGTCAGCTGGCGGGTTCGCTTAGATGAAACGCAGCTGAGCCTGCGCGTGACCAGCGAGGAGGGCGTGCAGGCCTCGGTCAGCCTGCCTGGCCCCTTCGGCCCGGCCAAGGACGCCGAGCAGGCCCTGGAGCAAGTGCGCGACACCCTGGGCAAGCTCGGCACCACCCTCTACTACGCCCGGGACGTGCAGATAGACGCGCCCCAGGTGCCCTTCGTGCCCAACTCCCAGCTCAAGGCCCTGCGCCGCGAGGCCATCGAGGCCCTGACCGCGGCGCGCCTGGCCGCCCACCCGCGCGGCGGGCGCAAGCCGGTCAGCGTGCCGCCGCCGGTCTACCCCGAGTCGCACCTGACCTTCCTCGCCAACGTCTACAACGCCCAGGCCCGGGCCTTCTACCAGCGCTACGGGGTGCAGCTGATAGACGCGGCCTACGAGGCCCACGAGGAAGCCGGCGAGGTGCCGGTGATGATCACCAAGCACTGCCTGCGCTTCTCCTTCAACCTCTGCCCCAAGCAGGCCAAGGGCGTCACTGGGGTGCGCACCAAGGTCTCGGACATGCAGTTGATCCATCAGGACGAGGTACTGACCCTGAAGTTCGACTGCAAGCCCTGCGAGATGCACATCATCGGCAAGATGAAGGGCCACATCCTCAACCTGCCGCAGCCCGGCAGCGCGGCGGCCACGGTCGGCCATATCAGCCCGGAAGATCTGCTCAAGACCATCAAGCGCAAGCCGGCCGGTTCGCACTGAGCGCCCGCCGGCCCCGAGCGCTGACGCTCGGCCAAGAGCCGTCATCGGGCGATGCAGCGCAGTGACCACTCCCGGCCGGTCCGCCCAGCGGCCGAATGGACTTGCCGACAGCAACTGCGCGCGGCTGAACGCCGGCGCCTCAGGCGCCGCGGGCGTATTTCTTCTGCAGGATGAGCGACGCTTCGCTGTAGGCATTGATGAAGGCGTCGGCGTTGATCCAAGCCACTGCCGTGTCTTCGTCTTCATCGTGGAAGATGGCCCTGTAAGTGATCAGCAGGCCCATCATGAAGTCGGCGGCCGCGTCGTCGTCCTCCTCGGCGACCACCAACTCCAATACCGGGTATTGCAGGAACACCAGGCACATCGCGACCAGGCTGATGCCTTCGCCGGCGTTCATCGCCTGAAACAGATCGTCGAAGTCCGCCGGGTCGAAACCGTTCTCTTCGATGTCCTTGAAGTCGAAGGTGCTCAGGTCGATGTCGACGTCATCGAAGGGCTCGTTGATCAACGGATTGGCCAGCAGCGGATGTACGACATCGGCTTTGGGCTTGGCCTTGGCCGAACGGTTCTGCTTGGCCTTGGCTTTGGCCCGCTGGGCGCGCTTCTGCTGTTTATCGGGGGAGGCCATGGAGCTGAGTTCCTTGTTGGTTGCAGCCATGATCACGGCCCGGGGTCATCGGGCGCAATTGGTATTCTGCGAGATGCGCATCCTCGGCAAGTAGAAGGACCCTAGCCGCCATCAGCCGCCCCTCCCAGGACCATCTGCTCAAGACCCTCCAGCGCAGGCCGGCCGGTTCGCCCCGAAGGCGGCGGTGCTCAGGGGCTTGGCCGGCGCAGCTGGATCGAGCCACGCCGATTCAGTGCACGGTCAGGACTGGCGCTCAGTCAGGACGGGCGGGGCTACAAAGCCCGGGAGCGCGCCCTCGATGATTTCGCAGGCCGCCAGCAGCGCTTCGTCCTGCCAGCGCCGGCCGATGAACTGCAAACCCACCGGCAGTCCTTGCTCGATACCGGCCGGCAGCACCACCACCGGACTGCCGGTCAGGGAGAACGGCGTCACCATGCTCAGGGTCGCCTCGAGGTAGGGGACCGATTGCTCGTCGACCAGAATCTGCGGCAACGGCTTGTAGGACGAGAGTCGGTGATGGGGATGAGCCACGGTTGGCGCGACCGGACACAACCAGACATCCCAGCTGTGAAGGAATTGCTCCAGTTCGGCGATCAGTTGTTCGCGCTGGTTGAGCGCGTCGTTATAGCGCCGCCAGTCGAATGACAGGCCCTGCAAC
>JBFHKK010000498.1:0-2224 GCA_041595475.1 Pseudomonas sp.
CGCGCCCTGCGCGAGGCGCGCAGCGCCGCCCAGGAAACGCCGGCGGCGGACCCGCAGCAGGCACGCGCGGAACTGGCCGAGCGCTTCCAGCTCACCGGCCGCGAACTCGAGGTGCTGCAGTGGGTCGCCTGCGGCAAGACCAATCGCGACATCGGCGAGATCCTCGGCCTGAGTCCGCGCACCGTCAACAAGCATCTGGAGCATGTCTACGTGAAACTCGGAGTGGAAACCCGCACGGCTGCCGCGGCGGTGGCCATCGCCATGGGCGTGACGCCGTGATCCAGGCTGTGGCCGAACTCGACGCCGGCTGGCGCGCCGAACTGGCCCTGCGCTTCGAGCGGCGCGGCGCCCAGACGGTGCTGGCCGGGCGCCGCCATCACGGGCCCCTGACCGTGCAGCGGCCCTTCTATCCGGAAGGCGGGCCCTGCCACCTCTACCTGCTGCATCCGCCGGGCGGGGTGGTCGGCGGCGACCGCCTGGCCCTGGACGTCAGCCTGGAGCCGGGCAGCCATGCCCTGCTGACCATGCCCGGCGCCACCAAGTTCTACCGCAGCGCCGGGCCGACTTCGCGCCTGCAGCAGCATTTCCGTCTGGGCGAGGACAGCGTGCTGGAGTGGCTGCCCCAGGACAGCATCCTCTTTCCCGGCGCCCGGGTGGCCCTGGAGAGCCGCTTCAGCCTGGCCCCCGGCGCCCGTTTGCTGGCCTGGGAGACCCTGTGCCTGGGTCGCCCGGTGATGGCCGAGGCCTTCGATCGCGGACGCCTGGACAGCTGCCTGCAACTGGAGCGCGGCGGCGTGCCGCTGCTGCACGAACGCCTGCGCCTGAGCGGTGGTGAGCTGGCCAAGCTGGCCGGCCACCCGCTGCTGGCCACCTTCTGCGCGGCGCCGGCCGATGCGGCGCTGCTCGAGCAGGCGCGCGCCATCACCGATGGGCTGCCGGCGCCGGCCGGCGTCACCCTGCTCGGCGACCTGCTGGTGGCGCGTCTGCTCGACCACGACAACCAGCGTCTGCAGGCCAGCCTGCAGCGCCTCTGGCAGGCGCTGCGCCCGGCCGTGACCGGCCTGGCGCCCTGTCCCCCCCGCATCTGGGCTACCTGAGAGAACGCCATGGAACTGACCCCGAGAGAGAAAGACAAGCTGCTGCTGTTCACCGCCGCGCTGCTGGCCGAGCGCCGCCTGGCCCGCGGCCTGAAGCTCAACTACCCGGAAGCCGTCGCGCTGATCAGCGCCGCGGTGCTCGAGGGCGCCCGCGACGGCCGCAGCGTGGCCGAGCTGATGGAGGCGGGGCGCCAGGTGCTCTGCCGCGACCAGGTGATGGACGGGGTGGCGGAGATGATCCACGACGTGCAGGTCGAGGCGACCTTTCCCGACGGCACCAAGCTGGTGACCGTGCACAACCCGATCCTCTGAATGCAAGCCAGGAGACACCCATGATTCCCGGAGAAATCCAGGTCGCCGACGGCGACATCGAACTCAATGTCGGCCGCGAGCGGGTCACCCTGAGCGTGGCCAACCATGGCGACCGGCCGGTGCAGGTCGGCTCCCACTACCACTTCTTCGAGGTCAACCCGGCGCTGGTGTTCGAGCGCGAGCGGGCCCGCGGCTTTCGCCTGGACATCGCCGCCGGCACCGCGGTGCGCTTCGAGCCGGGCCAGGCGCGCAGCGTCACCCTGGTGGCGCTGGCCGGCAAGCGTGAGATCTACGGCTTTCGCGGCGCGGTGATGGGCGCCCTGGAGGTGCAGCCATGAGCCGGATTTCCCGCCGCGCCTACGCCGACATGTTCGGCCCCACCGTCGGCGATCGCGTACGCCTGGCCGACACCGACCTCTGGGTGGCGGTGGAGCAGGACTTCACGACCTATGGCGAGGAGGTCAAGTTCGGCGGCGGCAAGGTCATCCGCGACGGCATGGGCCAGGGCCAGATGCTCGCCGCCGAGGCCCTCGATCTGGTCCTGACCAACGCCCTGATCATCGATCACTGGGGCATCGTCAAGGCCGACATCGGCATCAAGCACGGGCGCATCGTCGGCATCGGCAAGGCCGGCAACCCGGACGTGCAGCCGGGCGTGACGCTCATCGTCGGTCCCGGCACCGAGGTGATCGCCGGCGAGGGGATGATCGCCACCGCCGGCGGCATCGACGCGCACATCCACTTCATCTGCCCGCAGCAGATCGAAGAGGCGCTGATGTCCGGCATCACCACCATGCTCGGCGGCGGCACGGGCC
>JBFHKK010000499.1:0-2214 GCA_041595475.1 Pseudomonas sp.
CCGCAGGCGGGGCCCCAAAGCGTGGCCTTCTGGTATGCCGCCGAGCCGCCACTGGCCGACCTCAGTCAGTTCGATTGGGTGGTGGTCGAGCCCGCCCATCTGCAACCGCAGGCCGTCAGCTTCCTCCTCGCCCAGGGCAGTCGCCCCTTCGCCTACCTCTCGGTGGGCGAGTTCGCCGGCGATCAGGCGAGTCTGCAAGCCGCCGGTCTGCAGTCGGCGGTCAGCCCGGTGCGCAATCGCGCCTGGGGCAGCCAGGTGATGCTGCCCAGCTCGCCGGCCTGGCGCCAGCACCTGTTGACGCGCGCCGCTCAGTTGCGCGCCGCCGGTTATGCCGGCCTGTTTCTCGATACCCTCGACAGCTTCCAGTTGCTCGACCCGGCGCAGCGCGAGCAGGAGCGGCTAGCGCTGCGCGAGCTGCTGGCTGAACTCAAGCGCCAAGAGCCGCAGCTGCTGTTGTTTTTCAACCGCGGGTTCGAGGTGCTGCCGGAGTTGCCCGGTGTTGCCGCGGCGGTGGCGGTCGAATCCATTCACGCCGGCTGGAATGCCGGCCGCCGGGCCTATCGACCGGTACCGCAGGCGGACCGGGACTGGCTGCAGGGTCAGTTAACGCCCCTGCGCGAGCAGGGCATTGCCCTGGTGGCCATCGACTATCTGCCGCCGGAGCGGCGCGGCGAGGCCCGCGCCCTCGCCCGGCGGCTGGGCGAGGAAGGCTTCATTCCCTACGTGACGACCCCCGAGCTCGATTACCTGGGCATCAGCAGCCTCGAAGTACAGCCGCGGCGCATCGCGCTCATCTACGACCCGCGCGAAGGCCCCTTCAACGAGAATGCCGGACACAAGCACCTGGGCGGGCTGCTCGAGTACCTGGGCTTCAGGGTCGACTATCTGGCGGCCGATGCGCTGCCGCAGCGCCCGGCCAACGACCGCTATGCCGGCGTGGTGACCTGGATGACCAGCGGGCCACCGGCGGATACGGCCGCCTTCGAGCGCTGGCTGCAGGCGCGCCTGGACGAGCAGGTGCCGTTGGCGTTCTTCGCCGCGCTGCCGGTGCAGAACCAGGCGCTCTTGACCCGCATGGGGCTGCGGCCGACCCTGCAGCCGCTGCGCGGCGAGGCCCGCCTGTTGCGCCAGGACAAGGCCTATATCGGCCATTTCGAGGCACCGCTGACCCTGCGCACGCGCGACCTGCCGCAGCTGACGGTGCTCGACGACGGCGCCGAGCCCCTGCTGCAACTGGCCGACAGCGCCGATCGTCATTATTCGCCGGTGGCCGTCGGCGCCTGGGGCGGCCTGGCGTTGGCGCCCTACCTGCTGGAGGAGGGACCCGAGCATCGGCGCTGGATACTGGATCCGCTGGCCTTCCTTGAGCGCGCCCTGCGCCTGCCGCCCCTGCCGCGTCCGGATGTGACCACCGAGAACGGCCGCCGCATCGCCACCGTGCACATCGACGGCGATGGCTTCGTCTCCCGCGCCGAAGTGCCCGGCACACCCTATTCGGGCCAGTTGATCCTCGAGGACTTCATCCGCCGCTACGAGCTGCTGACCTCGGTGTCGGTGATCGAAGGCGAGGTGGGGCCGCGCGGCATGTACCCGCACCTGGCCCGTGAACTGGAGCCGATCGCCCGCCGGCTGTTCGCCGAGGCTAATGTGGAGGTGGCCACCCACTCCTACAGCCACCCCTTCTTCTGGCAACCGGAGCGCGCGCGCCAGCGCGAGAATTTCGAGGCCCAGTACGGTTACAAGATGGCCATTCCCGGCTATGACAAGATCGATTTCGTCCGCGAAATCCAGGGCTCGGCCGCCTATATCAACGAGCGTCTGGCGCCGCCCGACAAGCCGGTGAAGCTGATGTTCTGGACCGGCGATGCCATGCCCAGCGCGGCCACCGTCCAGCTCGCCTACGACAGCGGCCTGGCCAACGTCAATGGCGGCAGCACCATGCTGACCAAGGCCTTCCCCTCGCTGACCGGGCTCTATCCGCTGCTGCGTCCGACCGCCGGCGGCCTTCAGTACTACGCGCCCATCATCAACGAGAACCTCTACACCAACCTCTGGGAGGGGCCCTATTACGGGTTTCGCGACCTGCTCGAGACCTTCGAGCTGACCGACAGCCCCCGGCGCCTGCGCGGCCTGCACCTTTACTACCACTTCTACTCGGGCACCAAGCAGGCTGCCATCGGCGCCCTGCACAAGATCTATGGCCATATGCAGGCG
>JBFHKK010000500.1:0-2214 GCA_041595475.1 Pseudomonas sp.
GATCCTCTACACCATGAACCATGCCGAGGATAAGTTCGTCCTGGTCAATAGCGAGTTCGTGCCCCTCTACAATGGCATCGCCAGTCAGCTGACCACGGTCGAGAAGACCCTGCTGCTGACCTACGCAGCAGACAAGAGCGCCGAGCTGCCGAACCTGGTCGGTGAGTACGAGCAGTTGCTGGCCGCCGCCAGCCCGGCGTACGAGTTCGCCGACTTCGACGAGAACTCGGTGGCCACCACCTTCTATACCACCGGCACCACCGGCAACCCCAAGGGCGTCTACTTCACCCACCGCCAGCTGGTGCTGCACACCCTGTCGATGGCCACCACCGTCGGCAGCCTCGACAGCATCCGCCTGCTCGGCACCGACGACGTCTACATGCCGATCACCCCGATGTTCCACGTGCATGCCTGGGGCATGCCTTACGTGGCCACCATGCTCGGCATCAAGCAGGTCTATCCGGGGCGTTATGAGCCGGAGCTGCTGGTCAAGCTGATCGAGCAGGAAAAGGTCAGCTTCTCCCACTGCGTGCCGACCATCCTGCAGATGCTGATGAACACCCCCTCGGCCCAGGGCCGCGATTTCGCCGGCCTGAAGATCATCATCGGCGGCAGTGCGCTCAATCGTTCCCTCTACGAGGCGGCCCTGGGCCGCGGCATCCAGCTCACCGCCGCCTACGGCATGTCCGAGACCTGCCCGCTGATCTCCTGTGCCTACCTCAACGAGCAGCTGCTGGCCGGCAGCGAGAGCGAGCGCAGCACCTACCGGATCAAGGCCGGGGTGCCGGTGGCGCTGGTCGAGGCGGCGATCATGGATGCCGACGGCAAGCGCCTGCCGGCCGACGGCGAGACCCAGGGCGAGCTGGTGCTGCGCGCACCCTGGCTGACCCAGGGCTATTTCCGCGAGCCGGAGAAGGGCGAGGAACTCTGGGCCCACGGCTGGCTGCACACCGGCGATGTGGCCACCCTCGACGACATGGGCTTTATCGATATCCGCGACCGCATCAAGGATGTGATCAAGACCGGTGGCGAGTGGATCTCCTCCCTGGAGCTGGAGGATCTGATCAGCCGTCATCCGGCGGTGCGCGAGGTGGCGGTGGTCGGCGTGGCCGATCCGCAGTGGGGCGAGCGGCCTTTCGCCCTGCTGGTGCTGCGTGAAGGCGAGAGCCTGGACGCGGCCGGGCTCAAGGAACACCTCAAGCCCTTCGTCGAGCAGGGCCTGATCAACAAGTGGGCCATCCCCAGTCAGATCGCCCTTGTTACCGAAATACCCAAGACCAGTGTCGGCAAGCTGGATAAGAAACGCATTCGCGTGGATATCGCCCAGTGGCAGGCGGCCGGCAGCCCCTTCCTCTCTACCCTCTAGGGCCCGTCGTTCTGGGGTTGAGTCGATGATCGGCGAGTCAAACGAGCGTTTGGCTCGCAAATTGCTGTTTTGAGCCGGTTCTCAGTTAATTGCCGTCCGGGTTGATCGCCCGTGCGGCGATCGGCTAGGGTGCGCGGGCTGCAAATCACTCTTTCGAACGATCTAGTGGTCCCCGCGGCTGGATATAGTCCGCACCATCCATAACTACCAATAAAGCACATGGAGTAGCGTCGATGAGTAAAACCCAACAAGCCTGGCGCCTGGCGAAACTGCCGCTGGCCGTCAGCCTCGCATCCACCCTCGCCGCGCCGGCCTTCGGCGTGACCTTCAACATCGGTGAGATCGAGGGTCAGTTCGACTCCTCGCTGTCGGTCGGCGCCAGCTGGTCGGTGCGCGATGCCGACCCGGACCTGATTGGTGTGAACAACGGCGGTGAAGGCCTGTCGCAGACCACCGACGACAGCCGCCTGAACTTCAAGAAGAACGAGACCTTCTCCAAGATCTTCAAGGGCATCCACGACCTGGAGCTCAAGTACGGCGACACCGGCGTCTTCCTGCGTGGCAAGTACTGGTACGACTTCGAGCTGAAGGACGAAGATCGCGAATTCAAGAAGATCAGCGACAGCAACCGCAAGGAAGGCGCTCAGGCCTCCGGCGCCCAGCTGCTCGACGCCTTCGTCTACCACAACTATGCGATCGGCGATCAGCCGGGCAGCGCGCGCCTGGGCAAGCAGGTGGTCAGCTGGGGTGAGAGCACCTTCATCCTCAACGGCATCAACGTCCTCAACCCGATCAACGTGAGCCGCCTGCGGATTCCGGGGTCGGAACTCAAGGAAGGTCTGACTCCC
>JBFHKK010000501.1:0-2212 GCA_041595475.1 Pseudomonas sp.
AACAGGGAAATCTGCGCGGCGCGCTGCCAGGAGCCGCCGAGGCGCTCCAGATTGTCCAGCAGCAGGGCCAGGCCCATGGGCAGGCTCAGGGCCACGGCCATCACCAGGCAGGTAAAGAAGCTGCCGATCGGCTGCTTGGCCAACCGCCGCAGGCTGTCGGCCTGACTGGCGCGATGGCTCTCCAGCCAGGCGGAGAGTTGCTGACGAACACTCGCGCCGTCCTGCGGCGCCTGCGCATCGGGCTTCTTCGGCGCCGCGCCGACGCGCTGGGCCGGCTGCGGTGGCGGCATGCGGGTCGCGCTCATCAGACCGCCTCCCCGTCGCCGATCAGGCGGCCGCGCTGCAGGGTCAGCATGCGGTGGCGCATGCGCGCGATCAGCGCCAGGTCGTGACTGGCGATCAGCACGCTGGTACCGAGGCGATTGATGTCCTCGAACACGCCCATGATCTCGGCAGCCAGGCGCGGATCGAGGTTGCCGGTCGGCTCGTCGGCCAACAGCAGGGCCGGGCGGTGGACGATGGCGCGGGCGATGCCGACCCGCTGCTGCTGGCCGGTGGACAGGTCGCCCGGGTACAGCTCGGCCTTGTCGGACAGCGCCACCCGCTCCAGGGCGGCGCCGACCCGCTGGCCGATCTCGACCTTGCCCAGGCCGAGGATCTGCAGCGGCAGGGCGACGTTGTCGAACACGCTGCGATCGAACAGCAGCTGGTGGTTCTGGAACACCACGCCGATCTGCCGGCGCAGGTAGGGAATCTGCGCATTGGTGATGCGCGCCAGGTCCTGGCCGGCCAGCAGCAGCTTGCCGCTGGTGGGCCGCTCCATCGCCAGAATCAGCCGCAGCAGGGTGCTCTTGCCGGCCCCGGAATGGCCGGTGACGAAGAGGAACTCGCCGCGGCGCACGCGAAAGCTCAGCTCGTGCAGCCCGACATGGCCGTTGGGGTAACGCTTGCCCACCTGCTCGAAGCGGATCATGGACGCGCTCGTTCGGCGAACAGGGCCTGGACGAAGTCGTCGGCGATGAAGGTGCGCAGATCGTCGATGCCCTCGCCGACGCCGATGTAGCGGATCGGCAGGCCGAACTGCTTGGCCAGGGCGAAGATCACCCCGCCCTTGGCGGTGCCGTCCAGCTTGGTCAGGGCCAGGCCGGTCAGGTTGACGGTCTGGTTGAACTGCTTGGCCTGGTTGATCGCGTTCTGTCCGGTGCCGGCGTCGAGCACCAGCAGCACCTCGTGGGGTGCGCTCTCGTCCAGCTTGCCGATCACCCGGCGGACCTTCTTCAGCTCCTCCATCAGGTTGTCCTTGGTATGCAGGCGCCCGGCCGTGTCGGCGATCAGCACGTCGATGCCGCGGGCCTTGGCCGCCTGCACCGCATCGAAGATCACCGAGGCCGAGTCGGCGCCGGTGTGCTGGGCGATGACCGCGATGCTGTTGCGCTCACCCCACACCTGCAGCTGCTCCACCGCGGCGGCGCGGAAGGTGTCGCCGGCGGCCAGCATGACCTTCTTGCCCTCGAGCTGCAGCTTCTTGGCCAGCTTGCCGATGGTGGTGGTCTTGCCGACGCCGTTCACCCCGACCACCAGGATCACGTAGGGCTGCTTGCTCGGTTCGACCTGCAGCGGCCGCTCGACCGGCTTGAGCAGCGCGGTCAGTTCCTGCTGCAGGGCTTGATAGAGCGCGCCGCTGTCGGTCAGCTGCTTGCGCGCGACCTTCTGGGTCAGGCTCTGGATGATGGCGCCGGTGGCCTCGACGCCGACGTCGGCCATCAGCAGGCGGGTCTCGATCTCCTCGAGCAGCTCGTCGTCGATCGCCTTCTTGCCGAGGAACAGGCTGGCCATGCCCTCGCCCAGGCTGGCACTGGTCTTCGACAGACCCTGCTTGAGACGAATGAACCAGCCACCCTGGTTGTCGCCGGGCTTGGCCTGCTCGGCCGGGGCCGGCGCAGCAGGCGCCGGCTCGACCACGGGCGCCGGCTGCGGCGCCGGTTGCGGTGCATGCAGGACTTCGCTGCCGACATTCAGGCGAAAGCGCGAGAAGCGCGGCGGCGCCGCGGGTTCGCTGCCCGGCTCAGCGGGCGGCGCCGGCGGACTGCTCGGGGCAGCGCTGGCGGAGCTGGGCTCGGCAGGCGCCTGACTGGGTTGATCGGCCGGCGCCGCCTGGCTCGGCTGCTCGGCCGGCGCCGCGGGCGCGGCCGGCGTGGTCGCGGGCGCCGGG
>JBFHKK010000502.1:0-2210 GCA_041595475.1 Pseudomonas sp.
GATCTGCCGATCCTCGTTGGGGATCTCGATGCCCACCGTGGTCTTGCCGGGGATGACTTCCACCACCCGCACGCTGATGACCGCCAGCGAGCGCGCCAGGTCCTTGGCCAGGTTGGAGATACGGCTGACCTTGACCCCGGCCGCCGGCTGGATCTCGAAGCGGGTGATCACCGGCCCCGGATGCACCGACTCGACGATCACCTCGACACCGAACTCCTTGAGCTTGATCTCCAGCAGGCGCGACATGGCCTCCAGCGACTCGGGAGAGAACTGCTTCTGCTTCTTCTCGGCCACGTCCAGAATCGAGATCGGCGGCAGGGTGCCCTCCACGGCCGTGTCGACGAACAGCGGCGCCTGCTTCTCCTTGAGCACCCGTTTGCTCGGCTCGGCCGCCTTGGCCTCGACAGGCGCGGCGATGATCGGTGCCGGGCGGCTCTCGCGCTCGCTCATGTGCTTGCTCAGCGCCTCTTCGCGGGCGATCAGGCGCTCCTTGACCCGCGCCTGCTCGCGGCGATCGTGGACCATGGGCGCGGCGACCTCGCTGACCTGCTCATCGACCTCGCGCAGCTTCGCCACCAGCTGCTTGCGCTCCTGCCGGGCGCTCCACCAGCGGTTGATCAGGCCTTGCAGCAGTTCCAGCAGATCCAGGGTGATCTTGCCGGTCAGGTCCATCAGCTTGAACCAGGACAGGTCGGTAAAGACGGTCAGGCCGAACAGGAACAGGGCGATGAACAGCAGGGTGCTGCCCTGCACATTGAGCGAGTTGAGCCCCAGTTGCCCCAGGCTTTCCCCCAGCGCGCCACCAGCCGAGGCCGGCATGCCGGCGCCGGCGTCGAAGTGGATGTAGGCCAGCGCCGCGCCGGACAGCACCAGAAACACCAGACCGATCAGGCGCCAGGAAAACAGCCAACCGCTCCAGTGCCAGGGCTGATGGCGGGCGCGAAACACCTGCCAGGTCTTGACGCCCAGCAGCAAGGGGAACAGATAGGCGAAGTAGCCCAGGGCCATGAACAGGATGTCGGCGAACCAGGCGCCAGCGCGGCCCGCGGCATTCTGCACCTGCTCGACATTGCTGGTATGGGTCCAGCCCGGATCGGCCGGATCATAGGTCAGCAATGCCATCCACAGATAAAGGCACAAGGCGCCCAAGGCGATGAGCGCACCCTCCTTCAGCCGATAGGGCAACTGCTGACGCCAGATGGGCGCAACGGCGGTAGAGCTAGAATTCTTCAAAAGACATCCATTCCTGCGTCGGCGCTGGGCCGAATCATCGGTTGGCGACGAAAATGCGGCCTATTGTACGGGTTTAGCGAGACGATGGCATGCCGCGGCGGCGGAGTACTGCGACTGCGGCGCCGGTCGAACCTCCGCTTTCCGCTCGCGCCACGCTTCGGTGTAGGATAACCGCCAGCCACTTCCGTGCAGCCCAATTGGAGCATGCATTTTCTTTCGTGACAAAGGCTTATGAGGTGTTTTTATGAGCGAAGTCAAGCATTCGCGCTTGATCATCCTAGGCTCCGGACCCGCCGGCTACAGCGCCGCCGTCTATGCCGCCCGCGCCAATCTCAAGCCTGTGATCATCACCGGCATCCAGCCCGGCGGCCAACTGACCACCACCACCGAAGTGGACAACTGGCCCGGCGATGTCGAAGGCCTAACCGGTCCGGCGCTGATGGAGCGCATGCAGAAGCATGCCGAGCGCTTCGACACCGAGATCATCTATGACCACATCCACACCGCCGAGTTGCTGCAGCGCCCCTTCACCCTCAAGGGCGACAGCGCGACCTACACCTGCGATGCCCTGATCATCGCCACCGGCGCCAGCGCCCAGTACCTGAATATCCCGTCCGAAGAGGCCTTTGCCGGCAAGGGCGTTTCCGCCTGCGCCACCTGCGACGGCTTCTTCTATCGCAACCAGGTGGTCGCGGTGATTGGCGGCGGCAATACCGCGGTCGAGGAAGCGCTGTACCTGTCCAATATCGCCAAGGAGGTCCATCTGGTCCATCGCCGCGACAAGCTGCGCGCCGAGAAGATCCTCCAGGACAAACTGTTCGACAAGGCCGCCAATGGCAATATCCGCTTGCACTGGAATCACACCCTGGACGAAGTTCTCGGCGATGCCAGCGGCGTCACCGGCGTGCGCCTGAAAGACACCGGCAATGGCGCCACCCAGGAACTGCCATTGACCGGGGTGTTCATCGCCATCGGCC
>JBFHKK010000503.1:0-2204 GCA_041595475.1 Pseudomonas sp.
AGAGCGAGGACGAGGGCGAGCATGAACCGCCGCTCGGCGACTACGACTATGTGGAAATGGCCGCCGAGCCCTTCGATTACGACTTTGCTGAGACAGCTTCCGGCCCTGCTGCCGATTCTGAGCCGGCGGTCGCCGCCCAGCCGGCCAGCGGCCTGGCCGCCGACTGGCTGGAGATGTTTCCCAAGTTGGGCTTGTCCGGCATGACCGGCAGCATTGGCGCCAACTCCACGCTGGTGGCCGTGGATGGCGACAACTGGTTGTTGCATCTGGATCCGGCCCACAGTGCCTTGTTCAACGCCACTCAGCAGCGCCGTCTAAGCGAAGCATTGAACCAGCATTTTGGCCGTGAACTGCAACTGCGTATCGAACTGCGTCAACCCGCGCAGGAAACGCCGGCGCAGGCGGCGTCCCGCAAGCGCGTAAATCGCCAACGCGAGGCAGAAGCCTCGATCCATGGTGACCCGCTGGTACAGCAAATGATTCAGCAGTTCGCCGCCAGCATTCGTGCCGATAGCATCGAACCGCTGGACACTTCCCTTAACTCCTGATTACCGAGGACAAGCAGATGATGAAAGGTGGCATGGCCGGCCTGATGAAGCAGGCGCAGCAAATGCAAGAAAAGATGCAGAAGATGCAGGAGGAGCTGGCCAACGCCGAGGTAACCGGGCAATCCGGCGCCGGCCTGGTGAGTGTGGTGATGACCGGTCGTCATGACGTCAAGCGCGTCAGCCTGGACGACAGCCTGATGCAGGAAGACAAGGAAATCCTCGAAGACCTGATCGCCGCCGCGGTGAATGATGCGGTGCGCAAGGTCGAGCAGAACAGCCAGGAAAAGATGGCCGGCATGACCGCGGGCATGCAGTTGCCGCCCGGATTCAAGATGCCGTTCTGATCGCACGGGCGCCGGCCCCGCTCAGCAGTCGTCGGCGGCGGCTCCTGCGGGTCGGACAGGTACTGGGCGGCGGATTGTAGCTGGGCGCCAGTGTGCTCGGGACGTTGCTCGCCTTCATCTGATTTCACCGAGAATCCTCCATGAGCTTCAGTCCGCTGATCCGCCATCTGATCGACTCGCTGCGCATCCTGCCGGGTGTAGGGCAGAAGACTGCCCAGCGCATGGCCTTGCACCTGCTCGAGCGCGATCGCAGCGGTGCCTTGCGCCTGGCACAGGCGCTGACCCAGGCTATGCAGGGGGTGGGTCACTGCGAGCAGTGCCGCAGCCTGAGCGAGGACCCACTCTGCCAGACCTGCCTCGATCCCCGTCGCGATGACAGCCTGCTGTGCGTGGTCGAGGGGCCCATGGATGTGCATGCGGTGGAGCAGACCGGCTATCGCGGCCGCTACTTCGTGCTCAAGGGGCACTTGTCGCCGCTCGACGGCCTGGGCCCTGACGCCATCGGCGTCCCTGAGCTGTTGGCCAGGGTCGAGGCGGGCGATTTTAAGGAAGTGATACTGGCCACCAACCCGACGGTGGAGGGTGAGGCGACGGCGCATTACATCGCCCAACTGCTGGCGGGCAAGGGCCTGGTCGCTTCGCGTATCGCCCATGGCATGCCGCTGGGCGGCGAACTCGAACTAGTCGACGGCGGCACCCTGGCCCATGCATTGGCTGGTCGTCGGCCCATCCAGCTGTAACCCTCCCGACTGTCGCACCTGGGTAACTCGTACTAGCCTTTATAAAGGTGCGGAAGCGGCGGCAGCTCCCTTTCCGCTAACCGAGTTCAATGGCATAGAGCCAAAGTGCGGGGGAACCTACCCATGGCCAAACAAGACGAGCTCGATATTTCCTCCGATGACCTGGTACTCGCGCCTCTCGAAGATCAGGAGGTCGAGACGGGGCACAAGGGACGGGCCAAGTTTCAGATCGATACCCGCAATGGGGCTGAGCGACGCAAGCACGAGGAGCGCCGCAACGCGATTCGCTTTCAGGAAGAGCGGCGTAGCGGCAAGGACCGACGTCTGGGCAGCAATCCCTGGGCGCCGGGGGTGGATATCTGAGGGCGCGTGCAGCCCAGGGATGTACGCAAGCGGGGTAAGCGTGCGGATTCCACGCTGACTCGGACACACATTCCACGCGCATCTGGACACCGATTCCACGGTCATCCGGGCTCCCAGGGCGACGGGGCCGACTTTTTGCCGCGGAGGCTCTGCAGGACCTTGCCGGCAGTATCGACAAAGGGGGTGACGATCAGGCTGTAGATGCTCAT
>JBFHKK010000504.1:0-2203 GCA_041595475.1 Pseudomonas sp.
CCGGCGAGAAAGCGCTGGCTGAGGCGACCCTGGTCGAGTTCGCCGAGCCAGGCCTCGCGCACCACCGCCAAGGGCAGCGCCTCCACCAGGCCGGCCGCCTCGCAGAGCTTCTGCCAGGCCTCGAGCGCCTCGAGCAGCTGGCCGTTGAGTTGTTGCTCGCGCTCCTCGCCGGGCAGGAAGAAGGTTTCCAGCAGCTCGCGCAGGCGCTTGCCCCAGCCCTCTGGGGTCGCCGGCTCGCGCAGAATCTCCAGCTGCTGCTCCAGGGCCTTGACCAGCCGGTCCAGCGGGCCGATCAGGGCGGCATCGAGGCCGCCGATTTCATCGTAGGGCTCGATGCCGGCATAGGCGCCGGCATCGCCCATGGCGTAGCCCAGCAGCATGCGCCGCAGGCCGAAGGTCCAGGTGTTCTGCTCCAGGCCCTGGCCCAGGCCCAGGGCCTCGCGCTGGCGCGCATCCAGGCCCCAGCGGACGCCGGCCCCCTCCAGCCAGCGGCGCAGGGTCGGCAGTTCGCGCTCGTCGATGCCGAAGCGCGCCCGCAGCGCCGCCACATCCAGCAGATCGAGTACCTCGCTGACGCTCAGGCGGCTGTCGGGCAGGCGCAGCAGGTGCTCCAGGGCGATCAGCAGCGGATCCTTGCCGCGCAGGCCCTGATCCGCCAGGGTGAAGGGAATGTAGCGCTCATGGTCGCGGCCGAACTGGCCGAACACCGCCTGGATGTGCGGCGCGTAGGTGTTCACGTCCGGCACCATCACGATCACATCGCGCGGGCGCAGGCTCGAATCCTGGCTGAAGTGCTCCAGCAACTGGTCGTGCAGCACTTCCACCTCGCGCTGGGCGCTGTGGGCAATGTGGAAGCGCAGCGAAGGGTCCTGCGCCGGATCCAGCGGCGGCCAGGTCTCGCGGGTCTCGGCCAGCGGACGCAGTTCGAGGATGTTGTTCTGCAACTGGCCCAGCAAGGTGTCCTGCGGCGCCGGGTCGAACAGGTCGATGCGTTCGAACAGAGCGCGGTAACGCTGCGGCTCATCGTACTGATCCAGCAGGTTGATGTAGTCGCGGCCCTGCTTGCCCCAGGCGGCCAGCAGCGGCTGGGCCTGCTGGTGCAACTGGCTCTCGTCGAGCGGGCTGATCTGCCCGGCCGGTTGCGCCTTGCTCCGCTGCCGGCGGTACTGGTGGCGCAGCAGGTCCTTGTCTTCGACGATGTCGCCCCAGTGATGCTGACAGGGATTGTGCACGCAGAGCATCACCTGACTGAAGCGGGCCAAGGCGGCCAGGGCCTCGAGCATCTGCGCCGGCAGCGAGGAGATACCGAACACCGTGATGCGCCGAGGCAGGCCGGCGGGCCGTGTTTGCACCTCGCCCAGCCGCTCGACGAAGCGCCGGTGCACGTCGGCCCGGCTGCCGGCCAGGTTCGCCGCTCCGACATCCGCCAGCAGCGCCCGCCACAGCGCCGGCTGCCAGCGCGAGGAGTCATCCAGCGCCTGCTCGCCGCCGCGCGAGGTGCGCAGAAGGTCGCGGCCCGCCGCCCAGTCCGCCAGCCAGTCGGCGCGGTAGACCTGGTACTGGTCGAACAGATCCGCCAGGCGCTCGGCCAGTTGCTGGCGCTTGCGCAGGTCATCGTCGTCGGCGAGAAAGCGCCGCAGCGGCGCGAAGTCCTCCTGCACCAGCAGGCCGGGCAACAGGCGCATCAGGCGCCAGGTCAGCGGCGCCTTGTCCAGCGGCGAGTGCTTGGGGATGGCGTCCTTGCCCAGCACGCTGCGATAGGCGTCCCAGAGAAAGCGCGCCGGCAACTGCACCTCCAGCGCCGCGGCAATGCCGCAGCCCTCGCGCTCGGCCAACGCCAGCTTGAGCCATTGGGCGATGCCGTTGCTCTGCACCAGCAGCACCTCGTTCTCCAGCGGACGCAGCGGATGCCCGCGCATCCACTCCACCGCCAGGGTACGCAATTCCTCCAGGTGGTTGCCATGGATGACGATGAGGCCGGACTGTAGCTCCTGCATGACGTGCCTACCTGCCTGTGATTCAAAAAAGAAAGATTGACTGACACCTGCGACAGCTTGTGTCGCGCTGGTAACCGAAAGCGTGATTCTTGCCCCAGTGAGTCAGCAGGCTGTGATATTGCTCCAGCCCTAAGGGGGAAACCAGCGCTGCGCCGCTGCCTGCGCGAGAGCCGGCGGCGATGTTGCCGGAGAGAACCGTGACAAGG
>JBFHKK010000505.1:0-2174 GCA_041595475.1 Pseudomonas sp.
CGATCAGTGTCGAAGTACGCAAGAAGAAGACCTTCGTCAAACGCAGCGCCGAAGAGATCGAAGCCGAGAAGCAGCGCGAACTGGCCGAGCAGCGCGCCGCTGCCGAGGCGGCGCGCCTGAAGGCCGAGGAAGAGAACAAGCGTCGCGCCGAAGAAGAGGCCAAGCGGCAGGCTGCCGCGCCTCAAGCTGCGGACAAGCCGGCCGAGCCGGTCGCGGCCACCGTGGTCGAGTTGCCGGTGGTCGAACCTGTGGTCGATGACCGGCACAAGAAGGAAGAGCCGCGGCGCACCGACAAGGTGCGGGAAGAGGCCGACAGGCGCGGCGAGCGCAAGGGCCCGCATCATCGTCCGGTGCTCAAGGAAAAGGCGCCGGCCGCGCGCGTCGCGCCGCGCACCATCGACGAGGAAAGCGATGGCTTCCGTCGCGGCGGTCGCGGCAAGTCCAAGCTGAAGAAGCGCAATCAGCACGGCTTCCAGAGCCCGAGCGGGCCGATCGTGCGTGATGTGGCCATCGGCGAAACCATCACCGTCGGCGAGCTGTCGCAGCAGATGGCGGTGAAGGCTGCCGAGGTCATCAAGTTCATGTTCAAGATGGGGACCCCGGTCACCATCAATCAGGTGCTGGATCAGGAAACCGCTCAGCTGATCGCCGAAGAGTTCGGCCACAAGGTCAAGCTGGTCAGCGACAACGCCCTGGAAGAGCAGCTGGCCGCCTCGCTGAAGTTCGAGGGCGAATCCATCGCCCGCGCGCCGGTGGTGACCGTCATGGGTCACGTCGACCACGGCAAGACCTCGCTGCTCGACTACATTCGTCGGGCCAAGGTGGCGGCGGGCGAAGCCGGCGGCATCACCCAGCACATCGGTGCCTACCACGTGGAAACCGACCGCGGCATGGTCACCTTCCTCGATACCCCGGGCCACGCCGCCTTTACCCAGATGCGTGCCCGTGGTGCCAAGGCCACCGACATCGTCATCCTGGTGGTGGCCGCCGACGACGGCGTCATGCCGCAGACCCAGGAAGCGGTGCAGCACGCGAAAGCGGCTGGCGTGCCGATCGTGGTCGCGGTAAACAAGATCGACAAGCCCGACGCCAACCCGGACAACATCAAGAACGGCCTGGCCGCGCTGGATGTGATCCCGGAAGAGTGGGGCGGCGATGCGCCCTACGTGCATGTCTCCGCCAAGCTCGGGACCGGCGTCGACGAATTGCTCGAGGCGGTACTGCTGCAGGCCGAAGTGCTGGAACTCAAGGCCACGCCTTCGGCCCCTGGCCGCGGCGTGGTGGTCGAGTCGCGCCTGGACAAGGGCCGTGGCCCGGTGGCCACCGTGCTGGTGCAGGACGGTACCCTGCGCCAGGGCGACATGGTGCTGGTCGGCTCCAACTACGGCCGCATTCGCGCCATGCTCGACGAGAACGGCCAGAACGTGAAGGAAGCCGGGCCGTCGATTCCGGTTGAGATTCTCGGTCTGGACGGTACGCCGGAAGCCGGTGACGAGATGACCGTGGTGGCCGACGAGAAGAAGGCCCGCGAAGTGGCACTGTTCCGCCAGGGCAAGTTCCGCGAGGTCAAGCTGGCCCGCGCTCACGCCGGCAAGCTGGAAAACATCTTCGAGACCATGGGCCAGGACGAGAAGAAGACCCTCAACATCGTCCTCAAGTCCGATGTGCGCGGTTCCTTGGAGGCCCTGCAGGGTTCGCTCAGCAGCCTGGGTAACGACGAAGTGCAGGTGCGCGTGGTCGGTGGCGGCGTCGGTGGTATCACCGAGTCCGATGCCAACCTGGCGCTGGCCTCCAACGCCGTGCTGTTCGGCTTCAACGTGCGCGCCGATGCCGGCGCCCGGAAGATCGTCGAGCAGGAAGGTCTGGACATGCGTTACTACAACGTCATCTACGACATCATCGAAGACGTCAAGAAGGCCCTGACCGGCATGCTCGGCAGCGACGTCCGGGAGAACATCCTGGGTATCGCCGAGGTCCGCGACGTGTTCCGCTCGCCGAAGTTCGGCGCGGTGGCCGGTTGCATGGTGGTCGAGGGTGTGGTGCACCGTAACCGTCCGATCCGCGTACTGCGCGACGACGTGGTGATCTTCGAGGGCGAGCTGGAATCCCTGCGCCGCTTCAAGGACGACATGTCCGAAGTGCGGGCCGGCATGGAGTGCGGTATCGCGGTCAAG
>JBFHKK010000506.1:0-2170 GCA_041595475.1 Pseudomonas sp.
GATCTTGCGCCCCATCGACCAGTTGGGGTGAGCGCAGGCCTGCTCGGGACTCACCTCGTGCAACTGCGCCTGGCTCAGCTGGCGGAAGGGGCCGCCTGAGGCGGTCAGGAGGATGCGCCGCACACCGACGCGCTGCAGCCCCCTGGCGTAGTCGCCCGGCAGGCATTGAAAAATCGCGTTGTGCTCGCTGTCGATCGGCAAGAGCACGGCGCCGCTGCGCTGGACCGCCTGCATGAACAGCGAACCGGACATCACCAAGGCTTCCTTGTTGGCGAGCAAAACCTTCTTGCCGGCCTGCACCGCCGCCAGGGTCGGCTTGAGGCCCGCCGCACCGACGATGGCCGCCATCACCGCATCCGCCTGCGGATGGCCCGCCACCGCGCACAAGCCCTCTTCCCCGTGCAGCACCTCGGTCGCCAGACCGGCTTGACTGAGCGCTTGCTGCAGCACGCCCGCCGCCGGCGCATCCTGGACCACCGCATAGCAGGGCCGATGGCGCAGACAGAGTGCCTGCAATTCGGCCAGGCGGCTGAAGCCGGTCAGGGCGAAGGCCCGATAGCGTTCGGGATGCCGGGCGATCACATCCAGGGTGCTGAGGCCGATCGAACCGGTCGCCCCGAGCACGGTGATCTGCTGCGGCGCGCTCACGCAGCCCCCCAGCCGACCAGCCAAAGCAAGGCGGCGAACACCGGCACGGCGGCGGTCAGACTGTCGATGCGATCGAGCACCCCGCCATGACCCGGCAGCAATTGACTGCTGTCCTTGATCCCGGCCTGACGCTTGAACATGCTTTCGGTGAGATCGCCGACCACCGACATCAGCACCACCAGGGCGGCGCCGACCAAGGCGAGCAACAGTTCGTTCAGTACCCAGCCGCGATAAAGCGCGACCAGCAGCACGATCAGCAGACTGGTCAGCAGGCCGCCGACCAGACCCTCCCAACTCTTGCCCGGGCTGACCTGAGGCGCCAGCTTGCGCTTGCCGAAGGTCTTGCCGGCGAAATAGGCGCCGATATCCGCGCCCCAGACCAGCACCATCACGGCCAGGATCAGCTCATTGGCCAGGGGCCATTGCTTGATCAACACCAACCCCTGCCAGGCCGGCACCAGCACCAGCAAGCCGATCAACAGGCGGCGCGGCACGCTGGCCCAGTGCCGACTGCTGGCCGGAAATCCCAGCACCAGCGCCGTGGCCAGCGCCCACCAGAGCAGCCCGAGGAACAGCAACCAGGGGCCCAGCGCGGGCAACTGGTACAGGCCCAGCAGCAGCGCCGCCAGCCCTGCCGCATAGCCGACACGCAGGGACTGGCCGACCAGGCCGGCCAGACGCGCCCACTCCCAGGCGCCCAGGCTGACCACCGCACCGATGAACAAGGCGAAGGCCGCGCCATCGAGCAGGAAGAAACCGGCCAGGGCGATGGGCAGCAGCACCAGCGCAGTCAACACTCGTTGTTTCAGCATCGTGCTCTCGCCTCGGCCTCGACCTGTTCACTGGTTTTGCCAAAACGCCGCTGGCGCCTGGCGTAATCCGCCAGCGCCTTGCGCATGGCCTCATGCTTGAAATCCGGCCAGTACAGGTCGGAAAAATACAATTCGCTGTAGGCCAGCTGCCAGAGCAGAAAATTGCTGATGCGGTGCTCCCCGCCGGTGCGGATGCACAGGTCCGGCAAGGGCAGATCGGCGGTGGCCAGGCAGCCCTGCAGCAGCTCGGGGGTGATGTCTTCGGGCTGCAGGTGCCCAGCCTTGACGTCCCGGGCCAAGCGCTGGGCGGCCTGGGCGATATCCCATTGGCCGCCATAGTTGGCGGCGATCTGCAGAATGAAGCGATTGTCGCCGGCGGTCTGGGCTTCGGCGTCGCGCATGGCCGCCTGCAACTCCGGATGAAAGCGCGAGCGATCACCGATGATGCGCAGGCTGATGGCATTGTCCTTGAGCTTGCGCGCCTCACGGCGCAGGGCACTGAGAAACAGCTCCATCAGCGCCCCGACTTCCTCGGCGGGGCGCTGCCAGTTCTCGCTGGAAAAGGCGAACAGCGTGAGCACCTCGACGCCGGCCTCGGCGCACACCTCGATGACCGCGCGCACCGCGTCGACGCCGGCCTTGTGCCCGGCAACGCCCGGCAACAGCCGCTTGCGCGCCCAGCGATTGTTGCCGTCCATGATGATCGCCAC
>JBFHKK010000507.1:0-2167 GCA_041595475.1 Pseudomonas sp.
CGGTGATCAGCTCTATCTGGTTGGGGTAGGTGTCCAGGGCATAGCGTTCGGCGATGCGGCCGATCTCGCGGTCGTAGGCGCGGATCAGCTCGAAGGTCCACTCCGAGCCGGTGGACAGCGGCTGGCGCTTTTTCTCGGTTGCGGTCATGGCACGGCCCTCAGGTCGTCATTCGGCGCTGGAACAGTTCACGGAACACCGGGTAGATGTCGCCGGCCGACACAAGCTGCTGTTGGGCAAAGGTGTCGGCAAAGGCCTCCGCCACCTGTTCGTACTCGTACCACAGCGCCTGGTGTTCGCGTGGGGTGATCTCGACGTAGGTGAAATACTGCACGAACGGCATGATCTGTTTGATCAATATATCCCGGCAGATCGGCGAGTCATCATTCCAGTTGTCACCATCCGACGCCTGGGCGGCATAGATGTTCCACTCGTTGAGCGGGTAGCGCTCGGCCATGATCTCCTGCATCAGCTTGAGTGCGCTGGAGACGATGGTGCCGCCGGTCTCCCGGGAGTAGAAGAACTCTTCTTCGTCCACCTCCTTGGCGCTGGTGTGGTGGCGGATAAACACCACCTCGATCTTGTCGTAGTTACGTTTGAGGAACAGGTACAACAGGATAAAGAAGCGCTTGGCGATGTCCTTGGTCGACTGGGTCATGGAACCGGACACGTCCATCAGGCAGAACATCACCGCCTTGGAGCTGGGGTTGGGCTGCTTGGTCAGCAGGTTGTACTTGAGGTCGAAGGTGTCGAGGAAGGGCACTCGATTGATGCGCGCGCGCAGCTTGCTGATTTCCTCTTCCAGGGCCTGGATATCACCGAAGTTGTCCGGCTCTTCCAGCTTGAGGCGCTCCAGCTCGGCCTGGGCCGCTTTCAGCTTGGCTCGGCTGGAACCGGACAGGGCAATGCGCCGGGCATGGGCCGAGCGCAGGGTGCGGACGATATTGATGCGTGACGGGTTACCCTCGTTGCTGATGCCGGCCCGGACGTGCTTGAAGGTGTCGCTGCCGGTGAGGTGGCGCTTGACCAGGTTGGGCAGCTCCAGGTCCTCGAACATAAAGTCGAGAAATTCTTCCTGGGTGATCTGGAAGACGAACTCGTCCATGCCCTCGCCGGAGTTGCTCGCCTTGCCCGAACCCGGGCCGCCGCCCCCGCCTTGCGGGCGGGCGATACGCTCGCCGGCGGTGAACTCCTTGTTGCCCGGGTGTACCGTGGTTTGCCGGCCGCCGCGGCCATGGTGCAGCACCGGCTCGTCGATATCGCGGCCGGGGATACTGATCTGCTCGCCGTGTTCCATGTCGGTGATGGAGCGGCGGCTCACCGCTTCCTCCACGGCCTTCTTGATATGGTCGCGGTAACGCCGCAAAAAGCGCTGGCGGTTGACCGTGCTCTTGTTCTTGCCGTTCAGGCGTCGGTCGATCACATGGCTCATAACTGCCCTCCGTGCACTGCAGGTCTCAGGCGCAGTGGCTGGCAGGGTGCTGACTGGCACCCTGCTGCGTTTGCGAGCCTGTGACCTCAGGCCGCGTTATTGCGATTTACGCACCCGCAGATACCACTCGGAGAGCAGGCGTACCTGCTTCTCGGTGTAGCCGCGCTCGACCATGCGTTTGACGAAGTCGTTGTGTTTTTGCTGATCCTCTTTGCTGGCCTTGGCGTTGAAGCTGATGACAGGCAGCAGGTCCTCGGTGTTGGAGAACATCTTCTTCTCGATCACCACGCGCAGTTTTTCGTAACAGAGCCAGGTTGGGTTCTTGCCGTTGTTGTTGGCGCGGGCGCGTAGCACGAAGTTTACGATCTCGTTGCGGAAGTCCTTGGGATTGCTGATGCCGGCCGGCTTCTCGATCTTTTCCAGCTCCTCGTTGAGGGCCACGCGGTTGAGGATCTCGCCGGTCTCCGGGTCACGGTATTCCTGATCCTGGATCCAGAAGTCGGCGTAGAGCACGTAGCGATCGAAGATGTTCTGCCCGTACTCGCTGTAGGACTCGAGGTAGGCGGTCTGGATTTCCTTGCCGATGAACTCGATATAGCGCGGCGCCAGGTATTCCTTGATGAAGCGCATGTAGCGCTCGCGCACTTCGGCGGGGAACTGTTCCTGCTCGATCTGCTGCTCGAGCACATAGAGCAGGTGCACCGGGTTGGCGGCGACTTCGTGGGAGTCGAAGTTGA
>JBFHKK010000508.1:0-2157 GCA_041595475.1 Pseudomonas sp.
CGCCGAGGCCGTCGGCAAGTCCCGGGTGACCATCAGCAACCTGCTGCGCCTGATCGGGCTGCCGGAGGAGATCAAGACCCTGCTCTCCCATGGCGATCTGGAAATGGGTCATGCCCGCGCCTTGTTGGGGCTGCCCGCCGAGCAGCAGGTCGAAGGCGCGCGACACGTTGTCGCACGCGGGCTGACCGTGCGCCAGACCGAGGCACTGGTGCGCCAGTGGCTTAGTGGCAAACCCAAGGCACCGGAAAAGACCAAGCCGGACCCGGACATCAGTCGTCTCGAACAGCGCCTGGCCGAGCGCCTGGGCTCGCCTGTGCAGATCAAGCACGGCAACAAGGGCAAGGGTCAGCTGGTGATTCGCTACAACTCGCTGGATGAATTGCAGGGCGTGCTGGCCCACATCCGCTGAAACAATTGGCCCGCCCGTCCCCAGTCGGAAATCGTCGTACGGCAGTTGAATGGGGGGGGAAGCACCCCTATACTCTGCGCGCATTTCGTCGGCACAAAACATGCCAAGTCATTGATTTAGGCGGTGCCGCCGACCTTGGCCAATATCAGCGAGACCAGGATGGATATCCGCATGCTAGAGCGCTTGCCTTTCCATCGCTTGCCGGTCTTGCCGCTGCTGCTGGCGCAGTTGTTGATTGTGTTGCTCGCCGCTGCCGCGCTCTGGCGCTGGCAGGGAGCGGTAGCCGGTTATTCAGGCCTTATTGGTGGACTGATCGCCTGGCTGCCGAACGTGTATTTCGCCCATAAGGCATTCCGCTTCGGCGGCGCTCGGGCCGCCCGCGCCATCGTCCGGTCGTTCTACGCCGGTGAGGCGGGCAAGCTGATTTTGACGGCAGTGCTGTTCGCGCTGACGTTTGCAGGCGTGAAGCCACTGGATGCGCTGGCGTTGTTCGGCGTGTTCGTGTTGACCCAGTTGGTCAACTGGTTCGCGCCCCTGCTGATGAAGAACAGATTTTTAAGACCTTAGAGCGTTTGAGGGATATATGGCAGCAGAAACCGCTTCGGGCTATATCCAGCATCACCTGCAGAATCTGACCTATGGCCAGCATCCGGTGAACGGTTGGAGCTTCGCCCACACCGCGCAGGAAGCCAAAGAGATGGGCTTCTGGGCGTTCCATGTCGACACCCTGGGCTGGTCCGTCGCCCTCGGCCTGCTGTTCGTGCTGCTGTTCCGCATGGCCGCAAAGAAGGCCACGGCCGGACAGCCGGGCGGCCTGCAGAATTTCGTCGAGGTGTTGGTCGAGTTCGTCGACAACAGCGTCAAGGAGACCTTCCACGGTCGCAATCCGCTGATCGCGCCCCTGGCCCTGACCATCTTCGTCTGGGTCTTCCTGATGAACTTCATGGACCTGATCCCGGTGGACTGGCTGCCGATGCTGGCCGCCAAGATCGCCGGCGACGAGCACCTGTTCTTCCGCGTGGTGCCGACCACCGACCCGAACGCCACCCTGGGCCTGGCCTTCTCGGTGTTCGCCCTGATCATCTTCTACAGCATCAAGGTCAAGGGCATCGGCGGCTTCCTCGGTGAGCTGACCCTGCATCCGTTCGGCAGCAAGAACGTGTTGGTCCAGGCCCTGCTGGTACCGGTCAACTTCCTGCTGGAATTCGTCACCCTGATCGCCAAGCCGATCTCCCTGGCCCTGCGTCTGTTCGGCAACCTCTATGCCGGCGAGCTGATCTTCATCCTGATCGCCGTGGTCTTCAGCGCCGGCTGGCTGCTGGGCGCCTTCGGCATTGTGCTGCACTGGGCGTGGGCGGTGTTCCACATCCTGATCATCACCCTGCAGGCGTTCATCTTCATGATGCTGACCATCGTCTACCTGTCGATGGCACACGAAGACAACCACTGATACCTCTGAGTCCGGTACCGCCGTGCCCTGGCGCGGCGGCCCACCGGGTGGTGTCGATGGCAGCCCGCAAGGGCAAGTTGCAACGATTTTGCTTTACCGCTTCACCTTAGAAACCCTAACCAATACGACATAAAGTCGGGAGGAAAAATGGAAACTGTAGTTGGTCTGACCGCTATCGCTGTTGCTCTGCTGATCGGCCTGGGCGCCCTGGGTACTGCCATTGGCTTCGGCCTGCTGGGCGGCAAATTCCTGGAAGGCGCCGCACGTCAGCCGGAAATGGTGCCGATGCTGCAAGTAA
>JBFHKK010000509.1:0-2155 GCA_041595475.1 Pseudomonas sp.
CTACCGCAATGGCGAGATCATCGACCTGGGTGTGCAGCTGGGGCTGCTGGAAAAATCCGGCGCCTGGTACAGCTACCAGGGCAACAAGATCGGCCAGGGCAAGGCCAACTCGGCCAAGTTCCTGGAGGACAACCCGGAGGTGGCTCGCACCATCGAGGGGCTGATCCGCGACAAACTGCTGGTGTCTGGCGCTCCGGTCAAGGCCTCGGCCGACGAGCTGGCCGGCGCCGAGCTCGACGCCTGATCCAGGCGCCCAGCAGGCGCTGAAGCATGCCGCTGGTTCTCGACAGCCCGTTGGCGGTGCGCCAGGCCGCCATGGACCTGCTGGCGCGGCGCGAGCATGGCCGCGTCGAGCTGACGCGCAAGTTGCGCCAGCGCGGCGCACCCGAGGCGCTGATCGAGGCGGCGCTTGAGCGTCTGGTGCAGCAGGGCCTGTTGTCCGAGACCCGCTATCTCGAGAGCTTCGTGTCCCAGCGCGCAAAGGCCGGCCAGGGGCCTCTGCGCATTCGCGAGGAACTACTCCAGCGCGGCCTGGACCGGGCGGACATCGATCGGGCGCTGAGCGACAGCGGTATCGACTGGGCCGCGCAGCTGCGCCAGACCTGGCAGCGCAAGTTTGCCGGCAAGCGACCCGATGACCTCCGTGAACAGGCCCGGCAGCAGCGCTTTCTCAGCTATCGTGGCTATCCCCAGGAAGCGATAGCGCGCCTGTTGCGTGGTGGCGACCCCGATTGAGCCGCGCACGAGCCTAGCGCCCAGATGGGGCCGCTCGGCTTGCCGGGTCAGCGTGGCACGGCCCAGTGCTGCGGCTGATTGAGCAGATTCAGCAGTTCGCGCAGGCGACCCTGCTCGCGGCCGATGAAGGCGAAGGCCAGGCGCGTCAGGTGCGACAGCTCCGGCTCGTCGCGCTCGGCGTCGGCGGGGGGTTGCTGACGGAAGCCGCCGCCCTTGCACAGGTCGGCGAACTCACGGTTGAGCAGCTCCAGGGTCGCCTCGCTGAGGGGCTGGTTGAGACGGATCACGAAATCGTCCTTGAGCCAGCGGCTGGAGTGGTAGTTGCTGTAGAAACGCGCGATTTCCGCCGCGGCCTCCTCGGCGCTGTGCACCAGATGCAGCAAGTGCATGTCGCTGGGCAGGATGTAGCCGTGGCCGAGCACTTGCTGCTCGATAAAGGCCAGAGCCTCCTTCCAGTAGGTACCGCCGGGCTGGTCGAGCAGCACCACCGGCACCAGCGGGCTCTTGCCGGTCTGAATCAGGGTCAGCACCTCCAGCGCCTCGTCCAGGGTGCCGAAACCACCGGGGCAGAGCACCAGGGCGTCGGCTTCCTTGACGAAGAACAGCTTGCGCAGGAAGAAGAAGTGAAAGGACAGCAGGTTGCCGCTGCCCCGCACGGTGGCGTTGGCGCCCTGTTCGAAAGGCAGGCTGATATTGAAGCCCAGGCTGTTGTCCAGCCCGGCTCCTTCGTGGGCGGCGGCCATGATGCCTGCGCCGGCGCCAGTCACCACCATCAAATCGTAGCGCGCCAGGGTCGCGCCCAGTTCCCGGGCCAGGGCGTAGAGCGGATGGTCGGGCGGAGTGCGGGCCGAGCCGAAGACCGTGACCTTGCGCCGCCGCTTGAACTGCTCCAGGGTGCTGAAGGCATGCTCCATTTCGCGCAGGGTCTGCAGCATGATCTTGGCGTCCCAGCGATTGCGGTCGGCCTGGGCCATGCGGATCACGGTGGTCAGCATCTCCCGATAGAGCGGCTGGTTGGGGCTGCCCGGGGGCGCCGCCAGCGCGGTCAGCTCGTCGAGCTTGCTCGACAGGTCGATGCCGCTGGTCTGGAAGTGCCGGGACAGGTAGTCGTCGGATACATCAGGCATGCACGCGCTCCTCATTCCGCGAGCGGCCGAGACCCTGAATGAGGGGGCGGATCCCGGCCCTGGCCTGAGTATGACGCCTGAACGCTGCCGGTTGCGCGGAAAAGTGCCGCTGCGGCGGGTGACCGCCCGGCAGCGGAGACTCTCAGAGGGCGATCTGCTCGCCCGGCTCGGGGATGCTGGCGACCCAGTCGAGGCGCTCGCGCAGGGCCCGTTGCAGCACCTTCATCTTTTCCAGTTCGCCATGCACCAGATACAGCTCCGGTCGGTGGTCGAAGTGGCTGACCCAGTCGATC
>JBFHKK010000510.1:0-2149 GCA_041595475.1 Pseudomonas sp.
CATCTCCAGGGCCTTGCCGCCACCGCGAGCGACGCAGGTCAGCGGGTCCTCGGCGACTATCACCGGCAGACCGGTTTCCTGGGACAGCAGCTTGTCCAGATCGCGCAGCAGGGCGCCACCACCGGTCAGCACCAGGCCGCGCTCGGCGATATCCGAGGCCAACTCCGGCGGCGACTGCTCCAGCGCACTCTTGACCGCCTGGACGATGGTCGCCAGGGACTCCTGCAGCGCCTCGAGCACTTCGTTGGAGTTCAGGGTGAAGCTGCGCGGCACCCCTTCGGCCAGGTTGCGACCGCGCACGTCGACTTCGCGGATCTCGCCGCCGGCGTAGGCGGTGCCGATTTCCTGCTTGATCCGCTCGGCGGTGGATTCACCGATCAGGCTGCCATAGTTGCGGCGCACATAGGTGATGATGGCCTCGTCGAAACGGTCGCCACCGACCCGCACGGACTCGGCGTAAACCACACCGTTGAGGGAGATCAGGGCGATCTCCGTGGTGCCGCCGCCGATATCCACGACCATGGAGCCGCGCGCCTCTTCCACCGGCAGGCCGGCGCCGATGGCCGCGGCCATGGGTTCCTCGATCAGGAAGACTTCACGGGCGCCGGCACCGAGGGCCGACTCGCGAATGGCGCGGCGCTCGACCTGGGTCGACTTGCAGGGCACGCAGATCAGCACGCGCGGCGAGGGCTGCAGGAAGCTGTTCTCGTGGACCTTGTTGATGAAGTACTGGAGCATCTTCTCGCAGACGCTGAAATCGGCGATCACGCCGTCCTTCATCGGCCGGATGGCGGAAATATTGCCCGGGGTGCGGCCGAGCATGCGCTTGGCCTCGGTGCCGACGGCGACGACGCTCTTCTGGTTGCCATGGGTGCGGATCGCCACCACGGAGGGCTCGTTCAACACGATGCCGCGTTCGCGGACATAGATCAGGGTATTGGCAGTGCCCAGGTCGATCGACAGATCGCTGGAGAACATGCCACGCAGTTTCTTGAACATGGGAAGGGGACCCTAGGCAACGCGTGGGTAAAAAAGTGCGGCAAACTCTAACAACGGCAGGGATTTTGAGCAAGGCGCCAGTATGGTAGATTGCCTGTTTTTCCGGGCTTCCGGGCCCATCATCGCGGCCTTTCGCCGCCTGCTCGCGGCATCTGCAGCCGGCCAGCCCGGCGCCCGGCGCCCCGCCCTTTTTCCGCCGGCCGGCGCCGCTGCCGGCCTTATCATCTGGAGAATCCGATGGCGCTTGAACGCTCCGACGTGGAAAAAATCGCCCACCTGGCCCGCCTGGGCCTGAGCGAGGCCGAGATCCCCCGCACCACCGAGACCCTCAACAGCATCCTCGGTTTGATCGATCAGATGCAGGCGGTCGACACCGACGGCGTCGAGCCGCTGGCCCACCCGCTGGAGGCGACCCAGCGCCTGCGGGCCGACGAGGTCAGCGAAGTCAATAACCGCGAGGCCTATCAGGCCATCGCCCCGGCCGTTGAAAACGGCCTGTACCTGGTTCCGAAAGTCATCGAGTAAGGGAATGAGCCACGCCATGCATCAACTGACACTGGCCGAGATCGCCCGCGCCCTGGCCGCCAAGCAATTTTCCGCCGAGGAACTGACCCGCGACCTGCTGGCGCGCATTCAGCAACTCGACCCACAACTGAACAGCTTTATCAGCGTCACCGAGGAACTCGCCATCGAGCAGGCCAGGGCCGCCGACGCCCGCCGCGCCCAAGGCGAGAGCGGCGCCTTGCTCGGCGCGCCTATCGGCCACAAGGACCTGTTCTGCACCCAGGGCGTGCTGACCAGCTGCGCCTCGAAGATCCTCACCGGGTTCAAGGCGCCCTATGACGCCACCGTGGTGGAGAAGCTGGCCGCCGCCGGTGCCGTGACCCTGGGCAAGCTGAACATGGACGAATTCGCCATGGGCTCGGCCAACGAATCCAGCCACTACGGCGCGGTGAAGAACCCCTGGGATCTGACCCGCGTGCCGGGCGGCTCCAGCGGTGGTTCGGCCGCAGCCGTGGCTGCACGCCTGCTGCCGGCCGCCACCGGCACCGACACCGGCGGCTCGATCCGCCAGCCGGCGGCGCTGACCAACCTCACCGGCCTCAAGCCGACCTACGGTCGCGTCTCGCGCTGGGGCATGATCGCCTAC
>JBFHKK010000511.1:0-2127 GCA_041595475.1 Pseudomonas sp.
AGGGCAGGTACAGGGTGCTGGCGTCGAGCTGCTGCAGGTCGTGGGGGCGGCCGCGCATGAAGCCGGCGTCCAGCGCCGGCGAGGCGCCGAACAGGTACATCAGCAGCCAGCTGTAGCGGCGGAAATTGCGGATCAGGGCGATATAACGCGCCGACTGGTAATCCCGCGCGCTGCTGGTATCGCCTTCGGCCTGCTGTTGCAGCTGCCACAGCGCGTCCGGCAGGGAGAAGTTGTAATGAATGCCGGCGATGCACTGCATGGTCTTGCCGTAGCGCAGCGCCAGGCCCTGGCGATAGACGTACTTGAGCCGGCCTATGTTGGAGCTGCCGTAACGGGCGATCGGGATCTCGGCCTCGTCCGGCAGGCGGCAGGGCATCGAGGGGCTCCACAGGTATTCGCCGTCGAGCTTGCTGTAGACGTAGCGGTGGATCTGCTCCAGCTCGTCGAGGGTCACCGCCGGGTCGGCCTGGGCCGCGGTGATGAACTCCAGCAGCGCCTCGGAGTAATCGGTGGTGATCTGCGGGTGGGTCAGCGCCGAGCCGAGCGCCGCCGGGTGCGGGGTGAGGGCCAGTTGGCCGTCGCGGTCGATGCGCAGGCACTCGCGCTCGATGCCGTGCAGGCAGCGGGAAAGCAGGCCGAGGTGGGCGGGCTCGCCGAGCAGGGCCAGGCGGCGGGATAACAGGTCGCTCAAGATTGCAGTCCTTCACGCATCGGTCGGACCAAGCTGGGGGGCGATCGGACGCTCTACAAGTGGGCATCGCCGCTGGCGATGGGCAGCGCGCCGCCGCCAAGGCGGGCGCGGCCAGCTAACCCTAGCCCAATCCGCGCCCCGGCGGTTGCCCCCAGACGAAGGGGCCTTGTGCCCCAGCGACCGCCCGCCGCTTGGCTTTACTTTTTCTTCAGCTGGCGGGCGTTGGCGAAGAGCGCGGCCATGCCGGGCCCGGCCGGGGCCGGCTTGTCCGCGCTGGAGTGGCGCTCGCTGCGCGGCGTATTGCCGGCGCCCTTGCCGCCGCCGCGCGGCCCCTCGAGCTTCGGCCCGGGCGTGTCGCTCATGCGCATGGACAGGGCGATGCGATTGCGCGGAAGGTCCACCTCCATCACCTTGACCCTGACCACATCGCCGGCCTTGACCGCCTCGCGCGGGTCCTTGATGAACTTCTCCGACAGCGCCGAAATGTGCACCAGACCGTCCTGGTGCACGCCGATGTCGACGAAGGCGCCGAAGTTGGTGACGTTGGTCACCACGCCCTCGAGCAGCATGCCCGGTTCCAGGTCCTTGAGGGTCTCGACGCCCTCCTGGAAGGCGGCGGTCTTGAACTCCGGGCGCGGGTCGCGGCCGGGTTTCTCCAGCTCGCTGAGGATGTCGCCGATGGTCACCAGGCCGAAGCGCTCGTCGGTGAATTTCTTCGGGTCCAGGCGCTTGAGGAAGGCCGCATCGCCGATCAGCGAGCGAATATCGCGACCGGTGTCCTGGGCGATGCGTTGCACCAGGGGATAGGTCTCCGGGTGCACGGCCGAGGCGTCCAGCGGGTTGTCGCCGTTCATCACCCGGAGGAAGCCGGCGGCCTGTTCGAAGGTCTTCTCGCCCAGGCGCGGGACCTTCTTCAGCTCCACGCGGCTCTTGAAGGCGCCATGGGCATCGCGGTGCGCGACTATGTTCTGCGCCAGGCTCGCGTTGAGCCCGGAAATGCGCGCCAGCAGGGCGGCCGAGGCGGTGTTGACATCGACGCCGACGGCGTTCACGCAGTCCTCCACCACCGCGTCCAGCGAGCGCGCCAGCTTGAGCTGGGACACATCGTGCTGGTACTGGCCGACACCGATGGACTTGGGGTCGATCTTCACCAGTTCCGCCAGCGGGTCCTGCAGGCGGCGGGCGATGGACACCGCGCCACGCAGCGACACGTCCAGCTCCGGGAACTCCTTGGCCGCCAGCTCCGAGGCCGAATACACCGAGGCACCGGCCTCGGACACCATGATCTTGGTCAGCTTGAGGCCCGGGACCTGCTTGATCAGATCGCCGGCCAGCTTGTCGGTCTCGCGGCTGGCGGTGCCGTTGCCGATGGCGATCAGGTCGACGCCGTGCTTGGCGCACAGCCTGGCCAGGGTGGCGAGGGTGCCGTCCCAGTC
>JBFHKK010000512.1:0-2125 GCA_041595475.1 Pseudomonas sp.
CCCTGCGCATCGCCGCGCGCTGCAGCTTCGATCTGGCCCAGCTGCGCTACCAGTACCCGCGCGAACTGGTGCCGGATGGGCAGACGCCGACCACTTGGCTGCGCCGATTGAGCGAGCAGGGCGCGCGCTGGCGCTGGCCCGAGGGCGTGCCGGCCAGGGCGCGCGAGTTGATCGACAAGGAGCTCGCGCTGATCGCCGAGCTGGGCTACGAGAGCTACTTTCTCACCGTCCACGACATCGTCCGCTTTGCCCGCAGCCGCGAGATTCTCTGCCAGGGCCGGGGTTCGGCGGCCAACTCGGCGGTGTGCTTCGTGCTGGGCATCACCGAGCTGGACCCGGCGCGCATGAACATGCTGTTCGAGCGCTTCATCTCCCGCGAGCGCAACGAGCCGCCGGACATCGATGTGGACTTCGAGCACGAGCGCCGCGAGGAGGTGCTGCAGTACGTGTTCCAGCGCTACGGCCGCCAGCGCGCCGCCCTCACCGCCGTGGCCAGCAGCTACCAGGGCGCCGGCGCGCTGCGCGATGTGGCCAAGGCCCTCGGCCTGCCGCCGGACCAGGTCAACGCTCTGGCCGCCTGCTGCGGCCCCTGGAGCGACCGGGTGCCAACGCCCGAGCGCTTGCGCGAGGCCGGCTTCGACCCGGACAGCCCGCTGCTGCGCCGGGTGCTGGTGCTGAGCGGCGAGCTGATCGGCTTTCCCCGCCACCTGTCGCAGCACCCCGGCGGCTTCGTCATCTCCGAGCAGCCGCTGGACAGCCTGGTGCCGGTGGAGAATGCGGCCATGCCCGGGCGCAGCGTGATCCAGTGGGACAAGGACGACCTGGATGCCCTGGGGCTGCTCAAGGTCGATATCCTCGCCCTCGGCATGCTCAGCGCCCTGCGCCGCACCTTCGAGCTGCTGCGTCGCCATCGCGGCCGCGACCTGAGCCTGGCCAGCATTCCCGCCGAGGATCCGGCGACCTACGCCATGATCGGCCGCGCCGACACCATGGGCGTGTTCCAGATCGAATCGCGGGCGCAGATGGCCATGCTGCCGCGCCTGCGCCCGCAGTGCTTCTACGACCTGGTGATCCAGGTGGCCATCGTCCGCCCCGGGCCGATCCAGGGCGAGATGGTCCATCCCTACCTGCGCCGGCGCAATGGCGAGGAGCCGGTGGACTATCCGAGCGCGGAGCTCGAGAAGGTGTTCCGGCGCACCCTGGGCGTGCCGCTGTTCCAGGAACAGGTGATGGAGCTGGCCATGGTCGCGGCCGGCTACAGCCCGGGCGAAGCCGATCAGCTGCGCCGCTCGATGGCCGCCTGGAAGCGCCACGGCGGTCTGGAGCCGCACCGTGAGCGACTGACCCGCGGCATGCTCGCGCGCGGCTACAGCGGCGAGTTCGCCGCGCGCATCTTCGAGCAGATCAAGGGTTTTGGCAGCTACGGCTTTCCCGAATCCCACGCCGCCAGCTTCGCCCTGCTGACCTATGCCAGCTGCTGGCTGAAATGCCATGAACCGGCGGCCTTCACCTGTGCCCTGATCAACAGCTGGCCGATGGGCTTCTACAGCCCCGACCAGCTGCTGCAGGACGCCCGCCGTCACGGCAGCGAAATCCGCCCGGTGGACGTCTGCGCCAGCGACTGGGACTGCAGCCTGGAGCCTTGCGGGGCGGGTCAGCCGGCCATCCGCCTGGGTCTGCGCCTGGTCCGCGGCCTGCGCGAGCAAGATGCCCGGCATATCGAGACGGCGCGGCGCCAGCGGCCCTTCAGCGACGCCGCCGATCTGTGCCGGCGCGCCGGCCTGGACGCTCGCGCCCGCGCCTTGCTGGCCGACGCCGGCGCCCTGCAGGGCTTGGCCGGCCACCGCCACCAGGCGCGCTGGGCGATCGCCGCGGTCGAGACGCCGCTGCCCCTGTTCGCCGGACTGGCGGCAACGGCGGAAGCGCCGCAGGCCCTGCCGGCGCCCAGCCTCGGCGAAAGCCTGCAGGCCGACTACGCCAGCCTCGGCACCACCCTGGGGCCCCATCCCCTGGCCCTGCTGCGCGCCGAGTTGGCGCGCCGGCGTTGCCGCAGTTCGCGCGAGCTGGCCGATCTCGAGCAGGGCCGCCCGGTCAGCGCCGCCGGCCTGGTGGTCGGCCGCCAGCG
>JBFHKK010000513.1:0-2125 GCA_041595475.1 Pseudomonas sp.
AACCGCGTGGCCCTCAACGAGGAGCTGGAAAAGATCGAGAAGCCGGCCGGCATCAGCAATCCGAAGGATTTCCGCAACGAGATCGTCAACTTCGTGCTGCGCGCCCGGGCCAACAACAACGGCAAGAACCCCAGCTGGCTCAGCTACGAGAAGCTGCGGGTGGTGATCGAGAAGAAGATGTTCTCCAACACCGAGGACCTCTTGCCGGTCATCAGCTTCAACGCCAAGGCCAGCAAAGAGGATCAGAAGAAACACAACGATTTCGTCAATCGCATGGTCGAGCGCGGCTACACCGAGAAGCAGGTGCGCCTGCTTTCCGAGTGGTACCTGCGGGTGCGCAAGTCGCAGTAAGGGCAACAGCTTTTCGCCAGGCATCCGCGCCAGCGGCCCATGTGCAGCTGGCGCCGATCCTGGCTTGAAGCCCAAAGCTCCGCGGAGGGGCCCATGAGCTATGTCATCGACCGTCGCCTGAACGGCAAGAACAAGAGCACGGTGAACCGTCAGCGCTTCCTGCGACGTTACCGCGACCATATCAAGAAGGCGGTGGAGGAGGCCGTCAGCCGGCGCTCCATCACCGACATGGAGCATGGCGAGCAGATCAGCATCCCCGGCCGCGATATCGACGAGCCGGTGTTGCACCACGGTCGCGGCGGCAAGCAGACCATCGTCCATCCCGGCAACAAGGAGTTCACCGCCGGCGAGCGCATCCCCCGCCCGCAGGGCGGTGGCGGCGGCCAGGGCAGCGGCAAGGCCAGCAACAGCGGCGAGGGCATGGATGACTTCGTCTTCCAGATCACCCAGGAGGAGTTCCTCGACTTCATGTTCGAGGACCTGGAGCTGCCCAATCTGGTCAAGCGTCACCTGACCGGCGCCGATACCTTCAAGACCATCCGTGCCGGCATCAGCAGCGCCGGCAACCCCTCGCGGATCAATATCGTCCGCACCCTGCGTTCGGCCCACTCGCGGCGCATCGCCCTGTCCGGCAGCAGCCGCAGCAGGCTGCGCCAGGCCAAGGCCGAGTTGGAACGGCTGAAGCAGGATGAGCCGGACAACCTGGCCGACATCCAGGCCCTCGAGGCCGAAATCGAGCAGCTGCGCGCGCACATCGGCCGCCTGCCCTTCCTGGATACCTTTGACCTCAAGTACAACCTGCTGGTCAAGCAGCCCAACCCCACGTCCAAGGCGGTGATGTTCTGCCTGATGGACGTCTCCGGCTCCATGACCCAGGCGACCAAGGACATCGCCAAGCGCTTCTTCATCCTCCTCTACCTGTTTCTCAAGCGCAGTTACGAGCGCATCGACGTGGTCTTCATCCGCCATCACACCAGCGCCAAGGAAGTCGACGAAGAGGAATTCTTCTACTCGCGCGAAACCGGCGGCACCATCGTCTCCAGCGCCCTCAAGCTGATGCAGGAGATCATGGCCGCGCGCTACCCGATCAACGAATGGAATATCTACGCTGCCCAGGCCTCGGACGGCGACAACTGGAACGACGATTCACCGATCTGCCGCGACATCCTGATGAAGCAGATCATGCCCTTCGTGCAGTACTTCACCTATGTCGAGATCACCCCGCGCGAGCACCAGGCGCTGTGGTTCGAATACGAGCGGGTCAGCGAGAAGTTCGCCGACACCTTCGCCCAGCAGCAGATAGTCGCGGCAGCCGACATCTACCCGGTGTTTCGCCAATTGTTCAAGCGGAGACTCGAAGCATGAGCAGCCAAGAGCGCCGGCCGCCGAGCCAGAAACGCGAGCCCCTCTCCACCGGTTCGGAATGGACCTTCGAGCTGATCCGCGCCTACGACCGGGAAATCGGCCGCCTGGCCGAGGGCTATGCCCTGGACACCTACCCCAACCAGATCGAGGTGATCACCGCCGAGCAGATGATGGATGCCTATGCCTCGGTCGGCATGCCCATCGGCTATCACCACTGGTCCTACGGCAAGCACTTCCTCAGCACCGAGAAGAACTACAAGCGCGGCCAGATGGGCCTGGCCTACGAGATCGTGATCAATTCCGATCCCTGCATCGCCTACCTGATGGAGGAAAACACCATCTGCATGCAGGCGCTGGTCATTGCCCACGCCTGCTACGGCCACAACAGTTTCTTCAAGGGCAACTACCT
>JBFHKK010000514.1:0-2118 GCA_041595475.1 Pseudomonas sp.
CCGCCGATCAGCTGGTGCAGTTTCTCGGCCCGCCGGGGCGCACCTGGATCGCCCCCGAAACCCTGGCCGAGCTCGGCCTGGCGGCCGGTGCCGAGCCGCTCAGCGGCAACGGCCAGCGCCTGCCGCCGCTGGCGCTGCGTCCCGCGCTGGCGCCGGGCGTGCTGCTGGTGGATATAGGCGTGGCCCAGCGCCTGCTCGAGGCGCCGGGGCAGCTCTCGCGGCTGCTGGTCGAGGGTGACTTCGCCCGTGCCGAGCCGCCATTGCCGTCCGGCTGGGCCGAGCGCCTGCGGCTGCAGTCGGGCCAGGGTTCGGCCGATCTCGGTCAGCTGACCGACAGCTTTCACCTGAATCTCAGTGCCCTCGGCCTGCTGGCGTTCGTGGTCGGTTTGTTTATCGTGCATGCCGCCATCGGCCTGGCGCTGGAACAACGCCGGGCGTTGCTGCGCACCGTGCGCGCCTGCGGCCTGAGCCTGTCCGGACTCCTGCTGGCCCTGGGCCTGGAGCTTGTGTTGCTGGCGCTGCCCGCCGGCCTGGCCGGCGTACTCAGTGGCTACGCCCTGGCGGCCTGGCTGTTGCCGGACCTGGCCGCCAGCCTGCGCGGACTCTACGGCGCCGAAGTGGCCGGACAGCTGCGCCTGCCCGCGGGCTGGTGGCTGGGCGGGGTGCTGGCCTGTCTGTTCGGCGCCTTGCTGGCCGGCGGCGGCAGTCTGCTGCGCGCGGCCCGCCTGCCGCTGCTGGCCCTGGCCCAGCCGCGCGCCTGGCAGCAGGCGCAGGCCCGCGACCTGCGCGTGCAGGCCTGGCTGGCCGCGGCCCTGGTGCTGGTCGCGCTGCTCAGTCTGCTGCTCGGTGACAGCCTGGAGGCTGCCTTCCTCGGTCTGGCCGCCGTGCTGCTGGGCGCGGCTTTGGCCTTGCCCGTCGGCCTCGCGTGGCTGTTGCGCGCCCTCGGCCGGCGTTGCCACGGGCCATTGCAGCAGTGGTTCGTCGCCGACTGTCGGCAGCAGCTGCCGGGCCTGGCCCAGGCTTTGATGGCCCTGCTGCTGGCGGTGGCGGCGAGCATCGGGGTGGGCAGCATGACCGAGGGCTTTCGCCGCACCTTCAACGACTGGCTCGACCAGCGCCTGGCCGCGGAGCTCTACCTGCGCCCGGCCGATGCCGCCCAGGCCAGGGAGATCGAGCACTGGCTGGCCGAGCAGCCGCAGGTGCGCGCGCAGCTGCCGGCCTGGCGTCTGGAACTGCAAGTGCAGGGCTGGCCGGTCGAACTGGTCGGCATCCGCAGCCATGCCCATTACCTTGCGCACTGGCCGCTGCTCGAGGCTGTCGACGAGCCCTGGGCGCGCCTGGCCGCCCAGCAGGGGCTGATGCTCAGCGAGCAGTTGGCGCGGCGTCTGGGCGTCGGTCTCGGTCAACCGGTGCGCCTGCCGACGCCGCGCGGCGCCTGGGAGCTGCCGGTGCTGGGCATCTACGCCGACTACGGCAACCCCCGCGGCCATCTGCTGGTCGACGCCGAGGGCCTGCTGCGCCACTGGCCGGGGCGGGCGCCGAGCAGCCTCAGCCTGCGCCTGGACAGGGCCGAGGTGGCGGCGCTGAGCCAGGCCCTGCAGCGGCGCTTCAAGCTGGACGACAGCCGGTTGATCGACCAGGCCGGCCTCAAGGCCTGGTCCACGCGGGTGTTCGAGCGCACCTTCGCCGCCACCGGCGCGCTCAACGGCCTGACCCTGGCGGTGGCCGCGCTGGCGCTGTTTATCGCGCTGCTGACCCTCGGCCAGAGCCGTCTGGCCCAGCTCGCGCCGCTCTGGGCGCTGGGTGTGGCGGGCCCGCGACTGGCCTGGCTGAGTCTGGCCCAGACCCTGTGGCTGGCGCTCTTGACCCTGCTCCTGGCGCTACCCCTGGGGCTGCTGCTGAGCTGGTGGCTGGTGGCGGTGGTCAACGTCCAGGCCTTCGGCTGGCGCCTGCCGCTGCAGGTGTTTCCCGGTCAGCTGCTGCGGCTGCTCGGCCTGGCCCTGCTGGCCACCCTGCTGGCCGCCGCCTGGCCGCTCTGGCGGCTCGGGCGCAGCTCCCCGGCGGCACTCTTGCGGACTTTCGCCGATGAACGCTAGGCGCTGGCTGTTGGCGTTGCTC
>JBFHKK010000515.1:0-2103 GCA_041595475.1 Pseudomonas sp.
CTGCGATGGCGAGGATGAGCTGGGGCGCAGGCTGCGACGCTTTCGCAATCGCCAGCAGCTGCGCATCATCTGGCGCGATGTCCAGCGCCTGGCCGATCTGCGCGAGACCTGTCGCGACCTCTCGGATCTGGCCGACAGCAGCATCGATCTGGCCTACCAGTGGCTTTATCCGCAGCACTGCAGCCAGTTCGGCACCCCCATCGGCCGGCGCAGCGGGCGGGCCCAGCACATGGTCATCCTCGGCATGGGCAAGCTGGGCGCCTTCGAGCTGAACCTGTCCTCGGACATCGATCTGATCTTCGCCTACCCGGAGGGCGGCGAGACCGAGGGGGTCAAGCGCCCGCTGGACAACCAGCAGTTCTTCATTCGCCTGGGCCAGCGCCTGATCAAGGCGCTGGATGCGATCACGGTCGAGGGCTTCGTCTTTCGCACCGACATGCGCCTGCGCCCCTATGGCTCCTCCGGCGCCCTGGTGTTCAGCTTCAACGCCCTGGAGCAGTACTACCAGGACCAGGGCCGCGACTGGGAGCGCTACGCCATGATCAAGGCGCGGGTGGTCGGCGGCGACCCGCAGGCCGGCGAGCAGCTGCTGGAGATGCTGCGGCCCTTCGTCTACCGGCGTTATCTGGACTTCTCCGCCATCGAGGCGCTGCGCGGCATGAAGCAGCTGATCCAGCAGGAGGTGCGGCGCAAGGGCATGGCCGACAACATCAAGCTCGGCGCCGGCGGCATCCGCGAGGTGGAATTCATCGCCCAGGCCTTCCAGCTGATCCATGGCGGGCGTGACCTCAGCCTGCAGCAGCGGCCCCTGTTGAAGGTACTGGCGACCCTGGAGGGGCAGGGCTATCTGCCGGCGGCGGCGGTCGAGGAACTGCGCGAGGGCTACGAGTTCCTGCGCTATACCGAGCACGCCCTGCAGGCGATCGACGACCGCCAGACCCAGATGCTGCCGGACGGCGAGCAGGACCGGGCGCGGGTCGCCTGCATGCTCGGCTTCGCCGACTGGACGGCCTTCCATGAGCGCCTGATGCACTGGCGTGGGCGCATCGACTGGCATTTTCGCCAGGTGATCGCCGACCCGGACGAAGACCAGGGCCAGGCCGAAACCACGCTGATCGGCGGCGAATGGCTGCCGCTGTGGGAAGACGCCCAGGACGAGGAGGCGGCCTGCCGCCAACTGGCCGAGGCCGGCTTCGCCGATGCCCAGGCGGCGCGCCAGCGCCTGGCAGCGCTGCGCAGCGGCAGCCAGGTGCGCGCCATGCAGCGCCTCGGCCGCGAGCGTCTGGATGCCTTCATTCCGCGCCTGCTGGCCCAGGCGGTGGAGCACGCGGAGCCGGACCTGGTGCTCGAGCGGGTGCTGCCGCTGGTCGAGGCGGTCGCCCGGCGCTCGGCCTACCTGGTGCTGCTGACGGAGAACCCGGGCGCCCTGCAACGCCTGCTGACTTTGTGCGCGGCCAGTCCCTGGATCGCCGAGCAGATCGCCCGCTTTCCGCTGCTACTCGATGAGCTGCTCAACGAAGGCCGTCTGTTCAAGCCGCCGCTGGCGCCGGAGCTGGCCGACGAGCTGCGTGAACGCCTGTTGCGCATTCCCGAGGACGACCTGGAGCAGCAGATGGAGGCCCTGCGCCATTTCAAGCTGGCCCATGGGTTGCGGGTGGCGGCCTCGGAGATCGCCGGCACCCTGCCGCTGATGAAGGTCAGCGATTATCTGACCTGGCTGGCCGAGGCCATTCTCGATCAGGTGCTGGCGCTGGCCTGGCGCCAGTGCGTGGCCAAGCATGGTGCGCCGCGGCGACTCGACGGCAGTCCCTGCGATCCGGATTTCGTCATCGTCGGCTATGGCAAGGTCGGCGGCATCGAGCTGGGCCACGGCTCGGACCTGGATCTGGTGTTCATTCACGATGGCGACCCCCAGGCCGAGACCGACGGGGCCAAGCCGATCGATGGCGCGCAGTTCTTCACCCGCCTGGGCCAGCGCATCATCCATCTGCTCACCGCCCAGACCAACTCCGGCCAGCTCTACGAGGTCGACATGCGCCTGCGCCCCTCGGGGGCTGCGGGCCTGCTGGTCAGCTCCCTGGGCGCCTTCCAGCGCTACCAGGA
>JBFHKK010000516.1:0-2103 GCA_041595475.1 Pseudomonas sp.
AGGGCGTCGACCGCGCCAAGCCGGAAGACCAGGGCGCCGGCGACCAGGGCCTGATGTTCGGCTACGCCAGTAACGACACCGACGTGCTGATGCCGGCGCCGATCGTCTTCAGCCATCGCCTGGTCGAGCGCCAGGCCGAAGCGCGCAAGTCCGGCCTGCTGCCGTGGCTGCGCCCGGATGCCAAGAGCCAGGTCACCTGCCGCTACGAGAACGGCAAGGTCACCGGCATCGATGCCGTGGTGCTGTCCACCCAGCACAACCCGGACATCAGCCAGGCCGACCTCCAGGAAGCGGTGATGGAGTTGATCGTCAAGCACGTGCTGCCGGCCGAACTGCTGCACAAGGACACCCAGTTCCACATCAACCCCACCGGCAAGTTCGTCATCGGCGGCCCGGTCGGCGACTGCGGCCTGACCGGGCGCAAGATCATCGTCGACTCCTACGGCGGCATGGCCCGCCACGGCGGCGGCGCCTTCTCCGGCAAGGACCCGTCCAAGGTCGACCGCAGCGCCGCCTACGCCGGCCGCTACGTGGCCAAGAACATAGTCGCGGCCGGCCTCGCCGAGCGCTGCGAGATCCAGGTCTCCTACGCCATCGGCGTGGCCCAGCCGACCTCGATCTCGATCAACACCTTCGGCACCAACAAGGTCAGCGACGAGACCATCGTCAAGCTGGTGCGCGAGGTCTTCGACCTGCGCCCCTATGCCATCACCAAGATGCTCGACCTGCTGCACCCGATGTACCAGCCGACGGCGGCCTACGGCCACTTCGGCCGCAACCCGTTCGAGATGAGCTACGGCGACGACAGCTTCACCGCCTTCACCTGGGAAAAGACCGACAAGGCCGCCGAACTGCGCGCCGCCGCCGGCCTCTGAGTTTCACCCGGCAATCGAAAAAGCCCCGCAACCGCGGGGCTTTTTCATGCTCGGCTGCTGCGCCCGTGGCGCTTCAGCGAGCGCACTCAGTAGGCGCGAAACTCCTGATGGCAGGCCTTGCAGCTGTCCTCGAGCCGCTGCATGGCCGGCCTCAGCTCGCGCGCCTCGAGCGGCGCTGCCTGGCTGGCGACGACCAGCGCCGCGGCGGCCTCTTCCAGGTCACGGGCCAACTCGGCGAAGCGCGCCTGGCGCTGCCAGACCTCGTCCTTGGCGCGGCTATCGCCGCCCGCCTCCTTCGCCTGGGGGAAGTATTGCCAGGGCGCCCGCGCGAGCCGCTCCAACTCGGCCGCGCCACTGACGAAGCGCTGCTCGTCGAAGGCCAGGCGTCCGCGCAGCATGCCACCCAGGTCCTCGCTGGTCTTGAGCATGTCCTTGAAGATGGCCTGGCGCTTGCCCAGCGGCGAGTCGGGGTCGACGCCGTCGCAGGCGGCCAGGGCCAGACAGGCGAGCACTAGGGGTAAGGCGAATCTGCGTTTCATAGGTCACGGCATCGGCGGTCAAGGCGGGCCACAGTATCGCCACTGGCGGCATCCCGGCCAAGCGCGGTGTTTTGCCGAAGATGTCGAGGGGCCTGGGGCCGGGGCGACGGAAAACCTTGGGCTTGGCCGCCGGCCTGGCTATAATCGGGCCGTTTCACGCGACCGGCTCCGCTCCGGGCGCGCCCGCCACCTGTCCGAGGGGCGCTGCAGCAATCCCTGCGCATCGGGGTTTTGTCAGGCTCGGATGGGGCGTTAACCATACGCATCAACGGCGCCCATTCGCAGACAACGAATGGAGAACTCAGTTATGAGCGCTGTGCTGACGCCTGCCGGTTTCACCGACTACAAGGTCGCCGACATTTCCCTGGCCGCCTGGGGCCGCCGCGAAATCATCATCGCCGAATCCGAGATGCCCGCGCTGATGGGCCTGCGCCGCAAGTACGCGGCCGAGCAGCCGCTCAAGGGCGCGAAGATCATCGGCTGCATCCACATGACCATCCAGACCGGCGTGCTGATCGAGACCCTGATCGCCCTGGGCGCCGAAGTGCGCTGGTCGAGCTGCAACATCTTCTCCACCCAGGACCAGGCCGCCGCCGCCATCGCCGCCGCCGGCATCCCGGTATTCGCCTGGAAGGGCGAGACCGAGGCCGAGTACGAGTGGTGCATCGAGCAGACCATCCTCAAGGACG
>JBFHKK010000517.1:0-2102 GCA_041595475.1 Pseudomonas sp.
CCTCGGGACGAAACTGCACGGCCGGTTCCTGCCAGGCCCAGGTGCGGTAGGCGGCGAAGTCGCGGTTCGGATCGAAGTCGTGCTCGAGTTTCGGCGTCTGGCAGCCGCTCAGCAGGAGCAGCAGGGGAAGCAGGGGAAGCACAAGCAGGATCGGGCGCATGGTCGCATCTCTTGCTAGGGAAAGGTTTCACTCTGGCGGGTAGCTCGCCAAGGCCTGTTTGAGCGCGTCGCGCAGGGCCCGGGCGCGTTGGGCCTGGTCGCCGCCGCTGGGCAGTTGGGCCTGGCCCTGCCAGACCAGCTGGTTGTCGCGGCCATCGAACAATTCGAGGCGCAGCACCAGCACCTCGATCTCGTAGGCGTGCACCAGGGGCGCGCGGCCCCAGTGGCCCGGATAATCGGCCGGGTAGCCGGGCGAATGGAATTCGTCGTAGCGATCGACGACCTGGCGGATGCGTCGCTCGAGATTGAGTTCGACCCGCGCCAGCAGATCGGCCGCCACCCCGTCGCGCGCCGGGCGCAGGCCGCGCTGGTCGAGGGCTTCGCTGAGCGCCTGTTGCACCTGCTCGGCGCTGGCCCAGGGGCTGCCGGCCGGCAACTGGCCGCCCTGCCAGGCCCAGCTGCGATAGGCCGCGTAATCCCGCGGTGGCGCCGGATAGCTGCTCGGATCGGGCATGACATTGATCTCGGCCGGCGCCGGCGGCAGCGAGCGCGAGGCCGCCGTGTAGGGATTGGGCGCCTGGCAGGCGATTAGGGCCAGGCACAGCAGCAAGAGGGCGACAGGCTTCATGGTGGCCTCCCGACAGGTTCATGGAACGCGCCCTTGCGCGCTCCCTTGGGGCGGTCTAGCGGGGCCGGCAGATCCAGTGCAGGTAGCGGCCCAGGCCGGCGAAGCTGGGGTGGCGACGATAGGCCAACTCCATCTCCAGTAGATCCTCGAGCTCGGCCTTGGCCTGGAACGGCGCCGGCATGTAGTCGTGGAAAATCCGCACGCCACTCTGCCGTTCGACTCGCCAGTGTCCTTCGAGTTGCGTCGCCAGCTCGCGCGGATCGAGCGGCTGCTGGGGCGTCAGGCTGTGCTTCTCGCCGGCGTATTGATCCTGGCGCAGCTTGCGGAAGTGGCCCTTGAGCAGGTTGCGGTAGATCAGTGCGTCCTTGTTGTAGAAGGCCAGCGACAGCCAGCCATCGGGCGCGGTCAGCCGGTGCAGCAGTGGCAGTATGGCATTGGGCTCGGCCAGCCATTCCAGCACCGCGTGGCAGAGCACCAGGTCGAAGGGTGGTTCGAGCTGGCGGGACAGCTCCTGCCAGGGCGTCTGGATGAAGGTGGCCGCCTGGCCGGCGGCGGCGAAGCGCGCGCGGGCGGCGTCGAGCATGGGCGCGGCCGGTTCGGCCAGGGTCAGCTGGTGGCCGCGCTCGGCCAGCCACAGGGCCATATGGCCGAGCCCGGCGCCGACGTCCAGCACCCGCAGCGGCCGGTCGGGCAGGACCTCGGCGAGGTCGGCCTGGAGCACCGCCAGGCGGATGGCGCCCTTGGCGCCGCCGTAGATCTTCTCGGCGAAGCGGCTGGCCAACTGGTCGAAATGGCGGTCCTTCATGGGCCGAAGCGCCGCTCGTTGTCGGCCAGCTTGGCGCGCACCGCCTGCTCCAGATCGATGCCCAGCTCGGCGCACAGCAGCAATAGGTAGAGGACGATGTCGCCGACCTCCTGGCCGACGTGGGCCAGTTGCTCGGGTTCGAGCCGGCGCGATTGCGCCTCGCTCAGCCACTGGAAGATCTCCACCAGTTCGGCCATCTCGACGCTGGCAGCCATGGCCAGGTTCTTCGGGCTGTGGAAGGGCCGCCACTGGTTGCGGTCGCGGATGGCGTGCAGGCGGGCGGTGAGTTCGGCGAGGTCCATGGGGCTCGGGCACGGCGGTGGCTGGAGGCCGCATTGTTTCACGGCGCTGCCGAGGGCTGCCAGCCTCCGCTCATGTGCAGGCGCAGGTCCTCGCCGCGCAGTTCGAAGCGGCCGAGCGGCCCGGCTGGGCTGGCCTGCAGACAGAGCTGGGCCGGCAGCCGCACCGGCTGCTGAAAGCGCACCGTCACCGCGTAGCCGGCGGCCGGCA
>JBFHKK010000518.1:0-2101 GCA_041595475.1 Pseudomonas sp.
GGGTAAGTTCGACAACCGCTCCAGCTACATGCGCGGGCTGTTCTCCGACGGCGTCGACCGCCTCGGCGGCCAGGCCAAGACCATCCTGATCACCCACCTGCAGCAGTCCAATCGATTCAACGTACTGGACCGCGACAACCTTGCGGAAATCACGCAGGAAAGCCAGATCGCCCAGAAAAGCCAGCAATTGCGCGGAGCCGATTACGTGGTGACCGGCGATGTCACCGAGTTCGGCCGCAAAGAAGTCGGCGACCACCAGCTGTTCGGCATCCTCGGCCGCGGCAAATCGCAGATCGCCTACGCCAAGGTCAACCTGAACATCGTCAACGTGCGCACATCCGAGGTGGTCTACTCGGCCCAGGGTGCCGGCGAGTACAGCCTGTCCAATCGCGAAGTGATCGGCTTCGGCGGCACCGCCAGCTACGACTCGACCCTCAACGGCAAGGTTCTCGACCTGGCCATCCGCGAGGCGGTCAACAACCTGGTCGGCGGTGTCGACAGCGGCGCCTGGCGGCCGGCCCAGTAACCTTTCAGGAAAGGAATCCACATGCAGATGCACCAGTACGTCACGCTGCTTGCCCTGGCTTCGGCCACCCTGATCGGGGGCTGCGTCAGCCAGCCCCAGCCGCTGTACCACTGGGCCGGCTACCAGGAACAGGTCTACGCACACTTCAAGAACGACGGCAGCGGCCCGGAGCAGCAGATCGCCGCCCTGGAAGCCGGCCTGCAGCAGGCCCGCGCGCGGAACGCCGTGCCGCCACCGGGCCTGCATGCCCACCTCGGCATGCTCTACGCCCAGGTCGGCAAGGCCGACCAGGTGCGCCAGCAGTTCGAAACCGAGAAGAGCCTGTTCCCCGAGTCCGCCGCCTACATGGACTTCCTGCTGCGTAACGCCGAGAGATAACCCGCCATGATCCGTTTCAACCCCTGCAAAGCCCTGGCCCTGCTGCTGTTGACCGGCCTGCTCGGCGGCTGCGCCACCCCCACGCCCTACGACTACACCGCGTTCAAGCAGAGCAACCCCGCCTCCATCCTGGTGCTGCCGCCAATCAACAGCTCGCCGGACATCAAGGCCAGCTACAGCGTGCTGTCCCACGTCACCCTGCCGCTCGCCGAGGCCGGCTACTACGTGCTGCCGGTGGCGCTGGTGGACGAAACCTTCAAGCAGAACGGCCTGATGAACGCCGCCGAAATGCACATGGCGCCGCCGGCCAAGCTGCAGGAGATCTTCGGTGCCGATGCCGCCCTGTACATCGAGGTCAGCGAATACGGCAGCAGCTACAAGCTGGTGACCAGCGAAGTCGCGGTGACCGCCAACGCCAAGCTGGTCGACCTGCGCAGTGGCCGCTTGTTGTGGGAAGGCAGCGCCCGGGCCAGTACTGCGGAAAACCAGAACAGCAACAGCGGCGACCTGGTCGGCATGCTGGTCACCGCTGCGGTCAACCAGATCGTCAACACCCTGACTGACCGCGGCCACGAGGTCGCCGGTATCGCCAGCCATCGCCTGCTGACGGTCTCCCGACAGGACGGCATCCTGCCCGGCCCGCGCGCACCATTGGCCATGAAACAACAGTCAGCGGCGAGATAGCGCAAGAAGAACAACGAAAGGGAGGCCGGCAAGGGGGATAAATTTGCTTCTCAATGGCCGCTCTAACTGACATCACAGAAATCTACCAAGAGGAAACAACATGCACTTTAAGCTTCTGGCTTCTGCCGTCATCGCAAGCGCTCTGCTCGCTCAGGGTTGCACCACTCATCTGTCCCATGGACAAAAGCGTGAGCTGGCCAACTACGAGGAAAAAGGCCTGAAGGTTGAGGAAAAGAATGTCGGCACCGCTGCCGTACTTGGCATTTTCCCGATGGCTGGATATTTCTATACCGGGCACCCGGTTCTGGCGTTCACTACCCTGCCGCTCTACCCCTTCCTCGGACCGCTGTGGATGCCTTATGACACGGCGCAGTCGGCAAAAAATCGAAACTACTACGCCACCAAAGAGAATGTTGCGCGCGAGAAGGCCAAGGCTCTGCGCGAGATCGATCACAAACTCGAGGACCGTACTTACACCTACGAGCAGCACTTGCGCGAGCAGCGTGCGATCGA
>JBFHKK010000519.1:0-2099 GCA_041595475.1 Pseudomonas sp.
CGTCGAAGTGGCCAAGACCAACCTGACCAAAAGACGCATCATCGACAACTTCCTCGAAGAGCGCCGCCTGCACAAGCAGCTGGCCGAGTACGACTTCGACCTCTGAACGACAACCGCCAGTCCCATGAAAAAGGCCGCTCGAAGCGGCCTTTTTCGTTGCGGCTGCCTGGCCTTACTTGACGCTGGCCAGCTGGCCCTTGAGGGCGACGCCGGCCATCAGGGCGCCGGCGTGGCACTCGTAGCGCTCGGCATTCTTGTACTCGATGTTCTTGTAGTTGCTGGCGATGTTCACCACGGCATTGGCGCCGGCGGCCTTGGCCGCTTGCTGCAGGCGGATCAGCGCCGATTGCAGGGCCCAGCTGCAGGCCGCCTCGTCACTCTTGTTGAAGGCGTTGGTCTTCTTGCTGGTGGTGATGTTCGGGTTGATCACCGTGACCTGGCCGGCCGGCTGCTTGCCCGCCAAGTAGAACTTGACGCTGCCGTCGAGGCGGCCGGCCTGGGTCGCTTCGGCCACCACGCTGTCGAACGGCAGGTAGTGGGTGGTATCGCGCGCCTGGGCGGTGAGGCTGAGGCTACCGAGCAGCAGGCCGGTGGTGAGGAGCAGGTGGTTACGGGTCATCTTCATTAGACGCTTCCTTGTGGGGGGGTGAACCGGTGCGACCGCTTGCTGCACCTAGGGGTTGGGCTTGCTGAGTTCCTGCACAATGGTGCCGCGCAGGCGACTGATCCAGCGATTGTAATTGCGGTGAATCTTCCCGGCTTTGTAGTCCAGGCCAAAGCTGTCGCGGTAGTTGAGGCTGAACAGGCTGGCCGAATAGGGAATGTCGATTTCCGCGCCGTGACGCCCGCGCACCACTATCTTGGCGCGGATCAGCTGCGCGCGCTGTTCGGTCACGCTCCAGCCGCGCCTTTGCAGCCCGCGCAGTATGGCCTGCTGCACCTGCTCCTCGCTGGCACCGGGGGGCACCACGCTTTGCGGCATCATCACCGGCTTGCTGGTGCAGCCGGCCAGCAGCAGTGCCAGCAGCGCCAGGCCGAGCAGGCGGCGGATGGAGGTGTAGCCGAATGTGCGAGTCATATCCTTAACTCCTGGGTGGGTGGCTCAGTGCCAGCGGCGGAAGATCAACGAGGTGTTGACTCCGCCGAAGGCGAAGTTGTTGTTCATCACGTATTCGTTGCTCATGGAGCGGAACTCGCCGCGCAGGTAGTCCAGCTCGCCACAGGCCGGATCGACCTGCTCCAGGTTCAGCGTGTGCACGTAGCTGTCGCGATTCAGCATCTCGATGCTGAACCAGGACTCCAGGGCACCGCAGGCACCCAGGGTGTGGCCGAGGAAGCTCTTCTGCGAGCTGATCGGCATGCGCGGGCCGAACAGGCTGCTGGTGGCCAGGGACTCGGCGACGTCGCCCTGTTCGGTGGCGGTGCCGTGGCCGTTGACATAGCCGATGGCCTGCGGCGCCAGGCCGGCATCTGCCAGCGCCAGCTCCATGGCTCGGCGCATGGTGGCCTGCTCCGGCTTGGTGGTGTGCTGGCCGTCGGCGTTGCTGCCGAAGCCGACGATCTCGGCGTGAATGCGCGCGCCGCGGGCCAGCGCGTGTTCCAGTTCCTCGAGCACCAGCATGCCGGCGCCCTCGCCGATCACCAGGCCGTCGCGGCCGCTGTCGTAGGGGCGCGGCGAGCTGTGCGGGGCGTCGTTCTTCAGGCTGGTGGCATAGAGGGCGTCGAAGACCATGGCCTCGGTCGGGCAGAGCTCCTCGGCGCCGCCGGCGAGCATCAGCGGCAGGCGGCCGAACTTGATGGCCTCATAGGCGTAGCCAATGCCCTGGCTGCCGCTGGTGCAGGCGCTCGAGGTGGGAATCAGGCGACCCTTGAGGCCGAAGAAGATGCTGATATTGGCCGCCGTGGTGTGCGGCATCATGCGCACATAGGAGTTGGCGTTGAGGCCGTCGGCCACCGAGTTGAGCAGCATGTTGCCGAAGGCCTTGATCTCGTCGGTGCTGCCGGTGGAGGAGCCGCAGGCCACGCCCATGCGGCCGTCCTGAATGCTCGCATCATTCAGCAGCCCGGCATCTTCCAGCGCCCGCTCGGCGGCCAGCACC
>JBFHKK010000520.1:0-2098 GCA_041595475.1 Pseudomonas sp.
ATCATCGCCGTCGCGGTGCTGCAGCCGAAGAAGCTGCCGGCCCTGCCGCAGGAGGAGCTCGGGCCGATCGAATGGGGCAAGCTGTTCGCCGCCCTGCTGCCGCCGCTGATCCTGATCGCCGCGGTGCTGGGCTCGATCCTCGGCGGCTACGCCACCCCTACCGAGGCGGCGGCGATCGGCGCCCTGGGCGCCATGCTGCTGGCCTTGAGCAAGGGCAAGCTGAATATCGGCCAGTTGCGCGAGGTGGCCTACGGCACCACCGAGATCAGTGCCATGGTGTTCATGATCCTGATCGGCGCCTCGCTGTTCTCCCTGGTGTTCCGCGGCTTCGGCGGCGAGACGATGATCGAGGAGGTGTTCGCCCAGCTGCCCGGCGGGGTGCTCGGCGCCTTCTTCGTGGTGATGCTGGTGATCTTCCTGCTCGGCTTCATCCTCGACTTCATCGAGATCACCTTCGTGGTGGTGCCCATCGTCGGCCCGGTACTGCTGGCCATGGGCCTGGACCCGATCTGGCTGGGCGTGATGATCGCCCTGAACCTGCAGACCTCCTTCCTCACTCCGCCCTTCGGCTTCGCGCTCTTCTACCTGCGCGGCGTGACCCCCAGCCACATCGCCACCAGCACCATCTACCGCGGCGTCATCCCCTTCATCCTGATCCAGCTGATCCTGATCGTCATCGCCTATCAGTTCCCGGGCCTGGTGACCTGGCTGCCCGAACAGGTCTACGGCCCATAGAGGCAAGCCGATCGCTCGCCCCTGGCGCGCAGGGCGAGTGATCGGCGTCATGGGTTATGAGGGTGCGAGTTGATTGCGCCTGCAGCCCGGGCAAGACCTGCAATGGACTTAGTTGACGCCGTACCAGTATTGCTCGGCGCCATGGCCCAGAACCACGCCGTCGCGGGTGATCCGTTGCAGCTTCAGCTCGCCATTGAGCGCATCGCCTTCATGCAGGGTGCGGCCGCTGACGCGGACGAAGCGGTTGGCCGCCTGTGTCGAGTAGATATGCGCGCTGAACACCAGTTCGCGCAGCCCTTTCTGCACCTCCGGCGGCAGGGTTTTCCAGTGCCTGACGCCCTCGAGCGTCTCGGCCGCCGGCGCATCGGCCACAGCCGGCAAGGGCGCGGCCTCGGACCTGGCCTCGCGCGCGGCGACCGGCGTCGTGGCGACCGACGGCTGCGCAACGGCGCCGCGACTGATCGGCAGCGGTAGCACAATGCGCGGGCTCTCACGCTTTGCGTCGGCCAGCACTGGCGCAACACCCGCGACGCTCGCCTCGGCGGCGGCCTCATCCTCCAGGCGAATGCGCACTCCGGCCATGCCTTGCAGCGCCGGCAGGCCCGGCGCCTGGTCCTGCGCCTGGTTCTGCGCCAATGGTTGCGCCGGGGCCGACGGCGCCGCCACTGGCGCCTGACTGGTCGCGGATTCGGCCGCCGCCGGCTCGCTCTGAACGACCTCCCGACTGCCGATGCCCAACCAGGCGAGACCGATCAGCAGCACCATGAGGGCACTCAGCGCCAACCACTTCCAGCTGCGCTCGGCCAGGCGCGTCGGCGCCGCCGCGACAAACTCCGGCTGCGAGTCGATATGCGGAATCTCGCCGCGGTTGCGCTCGTTCTCGGAGTGCTTGAGGGCATTGAGGATGTAGGACATGGGCTCACTCCCCCCCCGACTCGAGCGCCGTCAGCACCGGCACCTCGGGGTCGGTCAGGCTGCTCAGCTGGATCAGCGTCTGCGGCCCGACCACCGCATCGGTCTCCAGCCGGTAGTGATGCTGGAAGGCCAACACCTGCAGCTGCAGGTCCTGACCGTAGTGCTCGTCGCCGCTGGCCGCCGCCGGCCGGCCCTGCAGCCAGGCCAACTGCGCCTCCAGCCAGGGCACCATGGCACTGCGTGCCTCCGGCCGCAGGGGCGCCTGGTAGCCGGGCGGCATACGCCAGAGCACCAGCTGATTGTTCTGCATCCAGCGGCGCAGCTCGGCGATTTCCACCGCGCGCAGCTCGCCGGCGATCTCCACCCGCGCCGCACCTGCGCGAGGGTCGACCCCGACCAGGGTGGCGAAGAAGGACTGGCCGGCCGCATTGGACAGGTTGATCACCGC
>JBFHKK010000521.1:0-2096 GCA_041595475.1 Pseudomonas sp.
CATCGTCCTGGTGCCGGTCGACTCCTTCCACATGCAGGCGCTGGTGTTCGGCCTGATCGCCGCCACCATCGCCTCGGCCTGCGTGGCCTACGCCATCAGCCTGCCGGCCTTCCTGGCCTTTGCCTTGCCCTGCCTGCTGCCTTCGATCGGCTACATGCTGCTGAGCGAGCACCAGCAGCTGCGCGGCTGGGGGCTGCTCAGCGTGATCCTGTCGTCGGCCGGGGTGGTGATGGCCTGGCAGGTCAACCGGCTGGTGGAGCGCAGCCTGTTGCAGCGCTTTCAGAATCAGGCGCTGATCGCCAACCTGGAGCGCGCCAAGCACAGCGCCGAGGGGCTCAACCAGGAGCTGGCGCGGGAGATCGAGCAGCGCCGCCGGGCCGAGCGCGAGCTGCTCGGCGCCCATGATGCCCTCGAGATGCGCGTGGTCGAGCGTACCCGCGACCTCGACGCCGCCACCCGGGCGCTGAGCAAGAGCCAGGCACGCCTGACCCTGGCCCTGGAAGCCAGCAGGCTGGGGCTGTGGGACTGGAACCTGCAAAGCGACGAGGTGCATCACTCCCAGCTCAACGAGCTGTTCGGGCTGGAGCCTGAAGAGGTGCAGGGCATGCTGCGCGATCTTCGCCCGCGCCTGCATCCGGACGACCTGCCCTTGCTCAAGCGGGCGCTGGTCGAGCACATGAAGGGCCGCAGCGACGGCTACCAGGTCGAGTACCGGGTCAAGCACGCCGCCGGTCACTGGGTGTGGATCGAGGACCGCGGCCGGGCGGTGGAGCGCGACGCCGAGGGCCGCGTGCTGCGCATGCTAGGCACCCGCCGCGACATCAGTGCGCGCAAGCAGCTGGAGGAACATCAGCGCCTGGCCGCCATCGTCTTCGAGGCGGCCAGCGAGGGCATCGTCATCCTCGATCCGGAGTACCGGGTGCTGACCGTCAACCAGGCCTTCCGCCAGGTCACCGGCTACCGGCCCGAGGAGCTGATCGGGCAGAGTGTGGAAGCCCTGGTCAGCAGCCGCGAGACGCGCCGCCAGTACCAGCTGATCCGCCTGGAGCTCGAGTCCATGGGCGGCTGGCAGGGCGAGCTGATCGAGACGCGCAAGAACGGCGAGCTCTATCCGCAGTGGGTACAGCTCAAGGTGGTGCGCGATGGCCGCAACCAGGTCAGCCATATCGTCGGCTTCTTCGCCGACCTGTCGGCGCGGCGCGAGGCCGAGGAGCGCCTGCGCTACCTGTCCCACTACGACGAGCTGACCGGTCTGGCCAACCGCAGCCTGTTCCGCCAGCGCCTGCACGAGGCCAGCCAGCGCGCCCGCCAGAGCGGTCGCAGCCTGGCCCTGCTGCATATCGACCTGGATCGCTTCAAGCTGCTCAACGACAGCCTCGGCCACGAACTGGCCGACCAGTTGCTGCGGCAGATGAGTCGGCGCCTGACCCAGGCGGTGCCCGAGGCCGACACCATAGCCCGGCTCTCGGGCGACGAGTTCGCCGTGCTGCTCGATGCCCACGGCAGCCTTTCGGGCCTGGCGCGAATGGCCAGCCGGCTGCTGGCCAAGCTGCGCGTGCCGGCCCTGATCGGCGGCCAGGAACTGGTGGTCAGCGCCTCGGTCGGCATCAGCCTGCTGCCGGACAACGCCCGCGAGATCAGCGCCCTGGTCAGCCAGGCGAACATGGCCATGCAGCACGCCAAACACCTGGGCGGCAACACCTTCCAGTTCTTCACCGACAACCTGCAGGCCTGCACCCTGGAGCGGCTGAAGCTGGAGAACCAGCTGCGCAAGGGCATCGAGGAGGGCCAGTTGGAGGTGTTCTACCAGCCCAAGCTGTGCCTGGCCGACGACAGCCTGAACGCCGCCGAGGCGTTGGTGCGCTGGCGTCATCCGGAGCTGGGGCTGGTGCCGCCCGGCGAATTCATCGGCCTGGCCGAGGAGACCGGGCTGATCGCGCCCATCGGCGAGTTCGTCCTGCGTCAGGCCTGCCAGCAGGCGCGCCAGTGGCAGCAGCAGGGGCTGGCGCAGATTCGCGTGTCGGTCAATCTGTCGGTGCATCAGTTGCGCCAGGGCAAGCTCACCAGCCTGGTGCGCCAGGTACTCGAGGAGACCG
>JBFHKK010000522.1:0-2094 GCA_041595475.1 Pseudomonas sp.
CTTTGCAAAACGCTTCGGTCTTAGGCAGAAGTGCATCAGCCTGAGCGAGTTCAACCAGCGCGTGCACCCCGATGACTTGGAGCGGATTCGCCAGCTGCGGCGACTGTTCGCCGACAGTGGCGAGAACTTCTACGAGGCGGAATTCCGTTATGCCGATGCGCGCGGCGACTATGTCTGGTTGCTCAGCCGCGGCCGAGTGTTCGATCGCGACGGCGAGGGGCAGTTGTTGCGTATCGCCGGCACCCATGTCGACATTACCCGTCTCAAGCAGGTGCAGGAGAATCTCCGGCGCGTCAGCCTGGAGGCCCAGGCGGCCAGCCAGGCCAAGAGTCGCTTTCTCTCCAGCATGAGTCACGAATTGCGAACGCCGCTCAACGCCATCCAGGGCTTTGGCCAGCTGATCGAGCTGGAGGCGCAGGAGTCCCCGGGCGGCGAGCAGCAGGCCGATTACGCCCGGGAGATCATCAATGCCAGCCGCCACCTGACCGCCCTGGTCGATGACATCCTCGATCTGTCGAGCATCGAAAGCCGCCGCCAGCAGTTGCAGATCGAGGCAGTGGCGGTCAGCGAGCTGCTGAAGGGCTGTGCCGAGCTGGTGCAGCCGGAGATTCAGCAGCGTGGCTTGCGCTTGGAGCTGCAGCCAGCGCTGGAGGCGCCGTTGTATGTGCAGGGCGATGCGCGGCGGGTACGACAGGTACTGCTTAACCTGCTGTCCAATGCGATCAAGTACAACAGCCCGCAGGGAGTGATTCGCCTGGGCAGCGAACTGCGCCCAGATGGCGTCCGCCTGTGGGTGGAGGACAGCGGTTCGGGCCTCACCCAGGAGCAGCAGGCCCAGCTGTTCCAGCCCTTTCAGCGCCTGGGGCGGGAGAGCTCGACCATCCCAGGTACCGGCATCGGCCTGGTGTTGTGCCGGGAGCTGGCCGAGCTGATGGGGGGCGAGATGGGTTTCAGCAGCACGCCCGGGCTGGGCAGTCGATTCTGGATCGATCTACCCAGCGCGGCCGCGCCGGCCGCTTCCAGCGCTCGGGCCGCGGGGTTTATCGGCGAGCCTTCGTACCCGGTGCGGGTTCTCTGCCTCGCCGACGATGCCCAGGACCTGCGCTGGCTGCAACAGGCGCTGGGCGATTCGGCGCAGGTCTGCGCAACCGGCTCGGTGTCGCGGGCGTTGGGCGAACTGGTCAGCGATCCGCCGGGGTTGCTGGTGGTGGATCTGGAGTTGGCGGGCGAAGAGGCGCTGCAGCTGTTCGATACGATCTCGGCCGACCCGCGTCGGCGCGGCGTGCCTGTGCTCGTCCTGGCCGGCGATGGGCTGCAATTGGCCGAGGCGCAGCGGCGCGGCGCCGCAGCCGTGGTGGTCAAGCCCGTGGCGCCGGACGAGCTGCGTCAGCGGGCACTGGCCCTGTTGCAGCCGGGCTAGGCGCGCCCGGCGGTCGTTTCAACTAGCGGTCGGCTTCGAGCAGTTCGAGGGCCTCGCCGAGCGCCTGTACCGCTTCGCCGTGCTGGCCGCTCGTGTGCAGGGTTTCGCCTTCGGCCCGCAATTGCTGCACCTGGGCCAGCACGGCCGGGTCGCTGGGCGGCTTGCTCTGCAGCAGGGCATCGATTTTCGCCATGTCGGCCGGGCAGTGGGCCGCCCACAGCGGGGTGCTGAACAAGGCGCTGATCAGAAGAATGAGTAGGCGGCGCATGCTGGGCCTCCGTTGCTGTTGGGACTCTTCAGTATAGAGAGGCGCGCCATCGGCGCTGAGATCGGCCGCCGCAGCAGGCCGCAAATCCCCCTGCATCCTCGCGACAAGGAAGCATCGCCTTGGCGAAGCTGTAGACGGCGACCTAGTGGCCCAACTCGCGAACCAGGGATTCGGCGCTGATTTCGCCGATCGACTTGGCGCCTGTCAGCACCATGGCCACGCGCATCTCCTTGTCGATCAGCTCCAGCAGGTTGCTCACCACGGCGCCACCCGCGGCGGCCAGGGCATAGACGAAGGCGCGGCCGAGCAGCACGCAGTCGGCGCCCAAGGCGAGCATGCGCACCACGTCAAGACCCGTGCGCACGCCCGAGTCGGCGAGGATCTTGATCTCGCCCTTGACCGCCTC
>JBFHKK010000523.1:0-2094 GCA_041595475.1 Pseudomonas sp.
AGGAAGTGCAGAAGCAGCAGGAGCTGCTTCCGGCGCAGCGCTCGGCTGAGACCAAGGAACTGGGCTGGGATGACGTTACGCCAGTGGACATGGTCGGCCTGGAAGTGGGCTATCGCCTGATCCCCCTGGTCGACCGCAACCAGGGCGGTCAACTGCTGGCGCGGATCAAGGGCGTGCGCAAGAAGCTGTCGCAGGATCTGGGCTTTCTCATGCCCTCGGTGCACATTCGCGACAACCTCGACCTGCAGCCCAATGCCTATCGCCTGACCCTGATGGGCGTCAGCGTGGCCGAGGCCGAGGTGTATCCGGATCGCGAGCTGGCGATCAACCCCGGCCAGGTGTTCGGCGCGCTCAGCGGCGTGGCCGCCAAGGATCCGGCGTTCGGTCTGGAGGCGGTGTGGATCGATGCCAGCCAGCGCGACCAGGCCCAGTCTCTCGGTTACACGGTGGTCGATGCCAGCACCGTGGTCGCCACCCATCTCAATCAGGTCCTGCACAAGCATGCCCACGAGTTGCTCGGTCACGAGGAGGTCCAGCAGTTGCTGCAGGTGCTGGCCAAGAGTTCGCCGAAGCTGGCCGAGGAGTTGGTGCCGGGCCTGGTCTCGCTGTCGACCCTGCTCAAGGTGCTGCAGGCGCTGCTGCAGGAACAGGTGCCGGTGCGTGACATCCGCACCATCGCCGAGGCCATCGCCAATGTCGCCGCCAAGAGTCAAGATCCCGCCGCGATGGTCGCCGCGGTGCGCGTGGCGCTGTCCCGCGCAATCGTCCAAAGCATCGTGGGACTAGAGCCCGAGCTGCCTGTGATCACCCTCGACCCGAGATTGGAACAGATATTGCTAAACAGTGTTCAGAAGGCCGGCCAAGGCGCCGAGGATGGCATCCTCCTGGAACCTGGCATGGCCGAGAAGCTGCAACGCTCCCTGGTGGATGCGGCGCAGCGCCAGGAGATGCTTGGCAAGCCGGTGATTCTGCTGGTGGCCGGGCCGATCCGGGCGATGCTCTCGCGCTTCGGGCGCCTGGCAGTGCCAAGCATGCATGTGCTGGCCTACCAGGAAATACCGGACAACAAGCAGGTCACCATCGTTGCGACGGTGGGCCAGAACTAATCGAGGTCACAGGCCATGCAGGTCAAACGCTTTTTTGCCGCCGATATGCGCCAAGCCATGAAACTGGTTCGCGATGAGCTGGGCGCGGACGCCTCGATCATCGGCAATCGTCGGGTCGCCGGCGGTGTCGAGCTGACCGCCGCGCTCGACTACCAGGCCCCCGCTGCGCCCAGCCGCCAACCCAACCCGGCGCTGGAGGCCGAGCTGCGCAAGACCCAGTCGCGCATCGCCTCGGCCAAGGCCGAACTGACCACCCGCGCCGTGGCCGATGCCGGCAAGGACCGCCAACTGCTTGGCGCCGAGCCCAAGCGGCCGGCCGCCGCGAGCGCTGCAAGTTCCGCGAGCGCCACGCCCAAGCCGGCGCCGAAGGCGCGTCCGACCGTGCCGGGCGCCGCGGCGGCAACCGACCAGCGTGCGCTGGACGCCATGCGCAGCGAGCTGCATGGCCTGCGTGAGCTGATCGAGGTGCAGCTCGGTTCCATCGCCTGGGGCCAGATGCAGAGTCGCCAGCCGCAGCAGGCCAACCTCTGGCGCCGCCTGCAGCGCATGGGCCTGCCGGCCGATCTGGCGCGGGCCCTGCTCGAGCGCGTGGCCAATGTCGCCGAACCGCGTCAGGCCTGGCGCATGCTGCTGGCCCATCTGGCCCACGCGATCAAGACGCCGAAACTCGAGCCCACCGAAGAGGGCGGGGTGATCGCCCTGGTCGGGCCGGCCGGCATGGGCAAGACCACCACGCTGTCGAAACTGGCCGCGCGCTATGTACTCAAGTACGGCGCCCAGCACATCGCCCTGGTCAGTCTGGACAGCTACCGCATCGGTGCCCAGGAGCAGGTCAAGACCCTCGGGCGCATCCTTGGGGTCTCGGTGACCCTGGTCGACCCCGGTCAATCCTTGATCCAGGCGCTGGCGCCGCTGGCGCAGAAACGCCTGGTGCTGATCGATACTGCCGGTCTGCCGGCCAATGATCCGGCCCTGCGCATGCAGCTCG
>JBFHKK010000524.1:0-2091 GCA_041595475.1 Pseudomonas sp.
ATGGCGGCCAACAACACCCTGGGAGTGGATATGATCACCATGCTGTATGCCGGCCTGCTTGGCCTGTGGTTCCTGGCCCTGAGCCTGCGTGTCATCAAGGGTCGCGGCAAGATCGGCCTCGGCGATGGCGGCGATCCGACCATGCTGCGCCTGATGCGCGGCCATGCGAACTTCGCGGAGTACACGCCGCTGATCCTGCTGCTGATGGCCCTGCTCGAGCATCAGAATCTGGGCGCCCTGTGGCTGCATCTGCTGGGCGGCGCGCTGTTGCTGGGCCGCCTGCTGCACGGCTATGCGCTGGTCTTCTCCGAGCATTTTCCGCCGGGCCGATACTGGGGCACGGTGCTGACCCTGCTCTGCCTGCTCGCGGCCTCCGGCGCCAGCGTGGCCCTGGCCCTGCTCGGCTGATGGGACCGGTCGCGGTATTCGGCGCGGGCAGTATCGGTTGCTACGTGGGCGGCTGCCTGGCCGCCGCAGGCACGCCGGTGCAGTTCATCGGCCGCGCGCGGATTCGCGACAGCCTGCGCAGCCATGGTCTGCGCCTGACCGATTACCGGGGTCGGGACCAGCAGGTCGCCGCCGGTCAGCTGCGCTTTGCCACCGATGCCCAGGCCTGTGCCGATGCGCGCCTGGTGCTGGTCACCGTGAAAAGCGCCGCCACGGTCGAGGCGGGGCAAAGTCTGGCCGCCGTCCTGCGGCCGGACGCGCTGGTGATCAGCCTGCAGAACGGGCTGGGCAATGCGGCGCGCCTGGCCGAGACCCTGCCCGGCCGTCGGGTGATTGCGGGCATGGTGCCTTTCAATGTGGTCAATCAGGGGCAGGGGCATTTTCACCAGGGTTCCGAAGGCGAGCTGGAGGTGGCCGCGGACCCGGCGCTGGACGACTGGCTGCCCGCCTTCATCGCGGCCGGGCTGCCGCTGACCCAGCATGCCGACATGCCGGCCGTGCTCTGGGCCAAGCTGCTGCTCAACCTCAACAACGCCATCAACGCCCTGTGCGGACTGCCGCTCAAGCAGGAATTGTCGCAGCGCGATTTCCGCCGCTGCATCGCGCTGGCCCAGGCCGAGGCGCTCAGGCTCATGCAGAACGAAGGCATCCACCCTGCCCGGCTGACGCCTTTGCCCGCGCACTGGATTCCGCGCCTGCTGGGCGCCCCGGATGCCCTGTTCCGGCTGCTCGCCAACAAGATGCTGGAAATTGACCCGCAGGCCCGCTCCTCCATGTGGGAGGACCTCGAAGCCGGTCGGCCGACCGAGATCGACTGGATCAATGGCGAGGTGCTTCGTCTGGCCCAGAAGCTCGGCCGCCAGGCCCCGGTGAATGCCCGCCTGATCGAACTGATTCGCGCCGCCGAATCCGGCGGCCGGCGCGACTGGAGCGGCGCCGAACTGCTGGCCGAGCTCCGCCGCGCCGCCGACGCTTGAGCCCTGCCGCCTAGCGCTGCAGCCGGAACGGCGCCGGATCGATACCCGGCGTCTCGCCGCCGAGCAACTGGGCCAGCAGCGCGCCGGAACCCAGCGACTGGGTCCAGCCCAGATGGCCATGACCGGCATTGACCGCCAGGCCCGCCACGGCAGTGGGGCCGATGTAGGGCACCCCGTCCGAGGCCATCGGCCGGAAGCCGCACCAGGCCTGCGCCGCGTCCCGGTCCTGCTCATCGCGCTGCGCCGGCAGCAGCCGGTCCAGCATGTCCCACAACATGGCGACGCGCCCGGGGTGCAGGCGCTCGTCCCAGCCGGCGAACTCCGCGGTGCCGGCCAGACGCAGACAGTCATCAAAGGGGGTGATGGCAGCATGGTGATGCTGATCGATGACCGACAAGGAGGGCATGGCGGCCGGCGCTTTCACCGGCACGGTCAGCGAGTAGCCCTTGACCGGACGAATCGACAGACGCAGGCCGGCCTGCGCGGCCAGGGCAGGCGTCCAGGCGCCGGCGGCCAGCACGAGCTGCTCGATCTCCCGCTCGCCATCCGTACAGCGCAGCGCGCGCAGGCGACCCCGCTCGCAGCGCAGACCCCGCACCTCGACGCCGTACTCGATGCGCGCGCCCCGCTGCTCCAGCAGTGCGGCAAGCCCACGGCAGAAGCGATG
>JBFHKK010000525.1:0-2087 GCA_041595475.1 Pseudomonas sp.
CACCACATTCTCGCTCTCCTGCAAGATACGCAGAATGCGGCCACTAATCGGCGATACCAGTGGTACCACCTGCACCTCGTCGCGATCGTCCGCTGTCGCCAACACCGCTTTGGCATTTTCCAGCTCGGCGGCGCGCATACCTTCGGCCGCCTGCGCACTGCGACTCGCCGCAAGCGCGGATTTCAGCGCCAACTCGGCGCGATCCAGCTCCGCATCCGAGGCACTGCCCTGCTCGGCCATTCGGCGAATGCGCTGCAACTGACTGCGAGCAAAATCAAGCTGTGCGGCAACCTCCTGGCCCTGCGCTCGCGCCAACACCAGAGCGGCGTTAGCAGCCCGCAAATTCGCTTCGGCCTGGCGACGACTGCGCGAGTCCAACACCACCGGATCGCTTGGCAGCAGCTTCGCTAATAGGGTTTCGCCGGCCGTCACCGCATCGCCGACTTGTTGATCGATCCGCAATAAACGGCCGGCAACCGGCGCTGAAACCACGTAAACATCCTCAATGCGGGTATAACCTTCGTCTTTCACCGACACCTGCATATCGCCTCGAAAGACACCAGCCATATCAACCGGCACTGGGTCGGGCGAAAAGGCGTAGATAAAAAAACCGAGCAAAGACACCGCAAGCACCGCAATAATGCTGCGCTTAATGGTTTTACTTTCTGCGGGAGCTACCATCGCGTTCATTCCCTTGTTTTAAGTACGGCAACGAGGTCGAGGTGATCGATACGACGCCTCACCAACAAGCCCGAAACAATGGCGGCCAGCACCACCACTAATGCCGCATAACCATAGGTCGCCGTGTTAATCACCAATGGGATGCGGAATAACTCGGTATCAAACGAGGCGACCATAAGCCAAGCCAGACCGTAACCGAGTACCGCGCCCAGCGGCAACGCCAGCAGAGTCAGCAGCGCCAGCTCACCGAGCAATATATAAGACACTTCACCGCGGGTCAGGCCCAGCACCCGCAGGCTGGCCAGCTCGCGGCCACGCTCGGACAGCGAAACCCGCGCGCTGTTGTAGACCACGCCGACCACGATCAGGGTGGCGAACAGGGTATTGAAGAAGGTGAAGGTGCCGAGACTTTCGTCCAGGGTGTCGTAGAAGGCGCGCTGCATCTGGTCCTGCAGCCCGATGCCGGCCACGGCGGGCAACTGTTTGAGATGGCGGAACAGGAGCATGGCCTGCTTGTCGTCGATCAGCAGGTGGGCCCCGGAAATCTGTCCATCCTCCGCCAGCAAACGGTTGAGCGCCTCCAGCGACATGCTCGCCGAGGTGCCCAGATAGCTTTGGACGATGGCGCTGACCGGCACCTCACGCTGCACCCGTCGTCCCTGGGTGATCTGCAGCTGCACCATGTCGCCGACCTGCAGCTGCAGGAGTTCGGCCAGCTTGTCGCTCAGCACCAGGCCCTGCTCCGGCAGGGTGACGGGGCGCAGGCTGCTGTCCACCAGACGGCTGAGTTCGGCGCCGGCGGGGCGGCCGACGATGGCTTCGTGGCGCCGCCGGGTGCCGTTGCGCAGAATCGCCGGCACCGCGCGGTAGGCTTCGGCATGCAGCACTCCCGGACTGCGCCGGAGTTCCTGCAGGGCGCTGGCGTGCCGTGCCTCGACAAAACTCAGGCTGGCGTCCTGGCGGTCCGCCAGATTGAAGCTCACATCGATCATGTGATCCATCGCGTCCAGCGAGAAGCTGGCGCCGATCTGCAGGCCCATGGCCATGGCCATGCCGGTGACGGTGAGCGCGGCGCGCAGCGGCCAGCGGCGCAGGTGACGCAGGATCATGCGTGAAGGCTGGTCGATGGGCAGGCGGCGCTCCTGTCGGGATGCCCGGCGGCCGCGACTGTAATCCGGGGGCGCGGCCGGCAGCATGGCCACCGCGGCCTGCAGCCTGATCACGGCGCGGGTGGAGCGCAGGCTGCCGGCCGCCGCCGCCAGGAGGCTGATCGCGGCGGCGCTCAGATAGACCGAGGCGGGGGCCTGGAACAACAGGAAGGGGAACTTGAAGTAATCCATGTACAGCAGCGCCAGCCCCTGGCCGAGTCGTTGCCCGATCAGTCCGCCGAGCAGCAGGCCGGTGAG
>JBFHKK010000526.1:0-2084 GCA_041595475.1 Pseudomonas sp.
CTCGGCGTGCAGGATCTGGACCCGGCGGTGCAGCGTGCGGTCAACCGCCTGCAGACCCTTGAAGAAACCCGCGCCATCGTCGAAGCGGCGCGCACCCTGCAGTTCCGTTCGGTGAACATCGACCTGATCTATGGCTTGCCGCTGCAGACCCCGGAGCGCTTCGCCCGTACCGTGGCGGAAGTCATCGCCCTGCAGCCCGATCGCCTGTCGCTGTTCAACTACGCCCACCTGCCCGAGCGCTTTATGCCGCAGCGGCGCATCAACACCAGCGACCTACCCAGCCCCGGCGACAAGCTGGCCATGTTGCAGGCCAGCATCGAGCAACTGGCGGCCGCCGGCTACCGCTATATCGGCATGGACCACTTCGCCCTGCCCGATGACGAGCTGGCCAGCGCCCAGGAAGATGGCAGCCTGCAACGCAACTTCCAGGGCTACACCACCCACGGTCACTGCGACCTGATTGGCCTGGGGGTATCGGCCATCAGCCAGATCGGCGACCTCTATTGCCAGAACAGCGCCGATATCAACCTCTACCAGCAAAGCCTGGCGGACGGCCAACTGGCCACCCTGCGTGGCCTGCACTGCAATGCCGACGACCGCCTGCGCCGGGCCGTGATCCAGCAGCTGATCTGTCACTTCCGCCTGAGCTTCGCGGAGATCGAGCAGGCCTACGCCATCGATTTTCGCAGCTACTTCGCGGAAATCTGGCCGCAGCTGCAGCAGATGGCCCAGGACGGCCTGATCCAGCTGGACGCCCAGGGCATCGAAGTCCGCCCGGCCGGGCGCCTGCTGGTACGCTCGCTGTGCATGCTGTTCGACCACTATCTGAACGAGCAGAGCCGCCAGCGTTTCTCCCGGGTCATCTGAAACAGGCGCTGCGGCCCTGCGTCGCAGCGCCGACTGTCACAGTTGACCTGCTTGTCCACTTTTAGCAGCCCATCAACGGCCCTTATAGAGCTCTAACAGGCTCACTTGAGCCTTTAGTCGCAGCGTCCTCGACTGGCTGAGTAGCCCTCCCTGCTGTAGGCTTATGCCCATTGCGTGTAAAGCCAAGGGAACGCCACCAATGTCCGAGAGCATCAAGTTGCACAGCCCCCACCAAGCCCATTGCAAGGATTGCAGCCTGGCCAGTCTGTGCCTGCCGCTTTCCCTCAATATGGAGGACATGGATGCCCTGGATGAGATCGTCAAGCGCGGTCGCCCGCTGAAAAAGGGCGAGTTTCTGTTCCGCCAGGGCGATGCCTTCAACTCGGTGTTCGCCGTGCGCTCCGGCGCCCTGAAGACCTTCAGTCTCAGTGACAGTGGCGATGAGCAGATCACCGGTTTCCACCTGCCCAGCGAGCTGGTCGGCCTGTCCGGCATGGACAGCGAGATCTACCCGGTATCGGCCGTGGCCCTGGAAACCACCTCGGTCTGCGAAATCCCCTTCGAGCGCCTGGACGAGTTGTCGGTACAGTTGCCGCAGCTGCGTCGCCAGCTGATGCGCATCATGAGCCGGGAAATCCGCGACGATCAGCAGATGATGCTGTTGCTGTCGAAGAAAACCGCTGACGAGCGCATCGCCACCTTCCTGGTCAACCTGTCGGCACGCTTCCGTGCCCGAGGTTTCTCCGCCAACCAGTTCCGCCTGTCCATGTCACGCAACGAAATTGGTAACTATTTGGGCCTTGCGGTGGAAACCGTATCCCGGGTATTTACCCGCTTCCAACAGAACCAGCTGCTCGAAGCCGAAGGCAAGGAAGTGCACATTCTCGACCCCATCGAGCTGTGCGCCCTGGCCGGTGGCAACCTCGACGGCTGAGCGGCCTGAACGCCGAGGAAGACACGCGATGATTTTCGACGAATTCAGCATCAAGACCCTGATCCGCCCGGTGCCGGACTTTCCCAAGCCCGGCGTGGTGTTTCGCGACATTACCCCGCTGTTCCAGTCGCCCCGCGCCCTGCGCATGGTGGCCGACAGCTTTATCCAGCGCTACGTCGAAGCCGAGTTCAGCCATATAGGCGCCATGGTCGCTCGGGGTTTTCTCATTGGTTCGATCATCGCCTATGAACTGAACAGGCCGCTGATCCTGTTTCGCAAGCAG
>JBFHKK010000527.1:0-2071 GCA_041595475.1 Pseudomonas sp.
CTGGCCTACGGCACCGAAAGCGTGCCGCCGGTGGACAAGATTGTCGGCCCCGGCAACATCTATGTGGCCACCGCCAAGCGCCACGTGTTCGGCAAGGTCGGCATCGACATGATCGCCGGGCCCTCGGAGATCCTGGTGGTCTGCGATGGCCAGACCGATCCGGACTGGATCGCCATGGACCTGTTTTCCCAGGCCGAGCACGACGAGGACGCCCAGTCGATCCTGGTCAGCCCGGATGCCGCCTTCCTCGAGCGGGTGGCCGACAGCATCGCCAAGCTGCTGCCGACGATGGAGCGCAGCGAGATCATCCGCACTTCGATTGAAGGTCGCGGGGCGCTGATCCAGGTGGCCGACATGGCCCAGGCCATCGAGGTGGCCAATCGCATCGCCCCGGAGCACCTGGAGCTGTCGGTGGCCGACCCCGAGCAGTATCTGCCGCAGATCCGCCATGCCGGCGCCATCTTCATGGGCCGCTACACCGCCGAGGCTCTGGGCGACTACTGCGCCGGGCCGAATCACGTGCTGCCGACTTCCGGCACCGCGCGCTTCTCCTCGCCGCTTGGGGTGTATGACTTCCAGAAGCGTTCCTCGATCATCCATTGCTCGGCCGAGGGCGCGTCCGAACTGGGCAAGACCGCCTCGGTGCTGGCTCGCGGCGAGTCGCTGACCGCCCACGCCCGCAGCGCCGAGTATCGGATCAAGGGGGACGCGCAATGAGCAAGTTCTGGAGCCCCTTCGTCAAGGACCTGGTGCCCTATGTGCCGGGGGAGCAGCCCAAGTTGGCCAAGCTGGTCAAGCTCAATACCAACGAGAATCCCTACGGCCCCTCGCCCAGAGCCATCGCCGCGATGCAGGCCGAGCTGAACGACAGCCTGCGCCTGTATCCCGACCCCAATGGCGAGCGCCTGAAGCAGGCGGTGGCGGACTACTACGGCGTGCAGGCCAATCAGGTGTTCGTCGGCAACGGTTCCGACGAGGTCCTGGCCCACGCCTTCCACGGCCTCTTTCAGCATGGCAAGCCGCTGCTGTTCCCGGACATCACCTACAGCTTCTACCCGGTCTATTGCGGGCTCTACGGCATCGCCCAGGAAGTGATCGCGCTGGATGAGCAGTTCCAGATCCGCGTCGAGGACTATGCGCGGCCCAACGGCGGCATCATCTTCCCCAACCCCAATGCGCCGACCGGCTGCCTGCTGGCCTTGGAGGCGATCGAGCGCCTGCTGCAGGCCAACCCGGATTCGGTGGTGCTGGTGGACGAGGCCTATATCGACTTCGGCGGCCAGACGGCGATCGCCCTGGTCGACCGCTATCCGAACCTGCTGGTGACCCAGACCCTGTCCAAGTCGCGCTCCCTGGCCGGCCTGCGGGTCGGCCTGGCGGTCGGTCATCCCGACCTGACCGAGGCGCTGGAGCGGATCAAGAACAGCTTCAATTCCTATCCGCTCGATCGCCTGGCGATCGCCGGCGCGGCGGCCGCCTTCGAGGACCGCGCCTATTTCCAGCAGACCTGCGCGGCGGTGATCGACAGCCGCGAGGCGGTGGTGGCAGGGTTGCAGCAGCTGGGCTTCGAGGTGCTGCCCTCGGCCGCCAACTTCGTCTTCGCCCGCCACCCGCAGCGCGATGCCGCCGAGCTGGCGGCGCGCCTGCGCGAGCAGGGGGTGATAGTGCGCCACTTCAAGCAGGCGCGGATTGCCCAGTTCCTGCGCATCAGCATAGGCACGCCAGCGCAGAATCAGGCCTTGCTGGATGCCCTGAGAGCGCTCTGAGGCACCATTGCGCACTCGTCCGGCCGGCGCCGCATAAGCGCCGCCGGCTTTCCAGGCGGGCTCGGCGCCGACTTCAGCCGCCGTTGAGCGGCGGCCTTACGCCGATTTCGGCGAACAGTTCCAGCCGTTCGCCGCTGCGCAGCACTTCGATGCGGATCTTCTCCCCGGGCCGGGTGCGCGCCACCTGATTCATCGCGCGGCGCCCGTCGCTGGCGTTCTGGCCGTCGATGCTGAGGATCAAATCCCCCGGCTGCAGGCCGGCGCCTTGCGCCGGGCCGCCGCGATAGACCCCGGCGACTATGATC
>JBFHKK010000528.1:0-2068 GCA_041595475.1 Pseudomonas sp.
GGCCCGGACATGAAAGGCGACAAGAAACTCCTCCAGCACCTGAACAAGATCCTCGGTAATGAACTGGTTGCCATCAACCAGTACTTCCTGCATGCGCGGATGTACGAGGACTGGGGCCTGAAGAAGCTCGGCGCACACGAGTACCACGAGTCCATCGACGAGATGAAGCATGCCGACAAGCTGGTCAAGCGCATCCTCTTTCTCCAAGGCGTGCCCAACCTGCAGGACTACGGCAAGATCCTCATCGGCGAGCACACCAAGGAAATGCTCGAATGCGACTTGAAGATCGAGCACAAGGCCCATGTCGACCTCAAGGAAGCCATCGCCTACTGCGAAAGCATCGGCGACTACGGCAGCCGCGAACTGCTCGAGGACATCCTCTGCTCCGAGGAAGACCATATCGACTGGCTGGAAACCCAGCTCAGCCTGATCGACAAGGTCGGCCTGGAGAACTACCTGCAATCGCAGATGGAAGACTGAGCCACCACTGGCACCAAGGAGCCTGTCGGGCTCCTTTTTCTGCCTCAGGTTCAGGCCTTAGCCGCCAGGCTTGCGTGGCGAGCAAGCAGAAAAAACCCCGCCGCGGCGGGGTCTTCGATCCTAAGCCCGACTCAGGCGTCGTTCTTCTGAACGGCGTTCTTGATCAGGGTCTGCAACTCGCCCTTCTCGAACATCTCGGTGAGGATATCGCTGCCGCCGACCAGCTCACCGCCGACCCAGAGTTGCGGGAAGGTCGGCCAGTTGGCGTATTTGGGCAGATTGGCGCGGATTTCCGGGTTCTGCAGGATGTCGACATAGGCGAACTTCTCGCCACAGGCCATCACCACCTGGGCCGCGCGCGAGGAGAATCCGCACTGCGGGGCGTTGGGCGAGCCTTTCATGTACAGCAGAACGGTGTTGTTGGCGATCTGCTCTTTGATGGTTTCGATGATATCCATGGGGCACCTCAGGACTAAACTTTCCGACTCATGGGTCGACCGGGTGGCGGCATTGTAACGAAAAGCCAAGCGCGATGCTCGGCCTTGGCCTCAGAGCCCTTCGACCCTTACCGGAACCCCATTGAGCACCGCATTGCCCGACAGCCGATCCAGCGCCCGCTCATCGGTCAGGTCGTTGGCGCTGGCACCGGGCTGGGCGCCGGCGATGCCCAACTGCACCCCAGGACGGGCGTGCCCCCAGCCATGGGGCAGGCTGACCACGCCGGCCATCATGTCGCTGCTTGCCAGCACCTCCACCTCGACCGCCCCGACCCGCGAACTGACCCGCACGCGCTGACCCGCCTGCAAGCCGCGCGCGTCCAGATCGTCCGGATTCATCAGCAACTGGTGACGCGGCTTGCCCTTCACCAGACGCTGGTAATTGTGCATCCAGGAATTGTTGCTGCGCACATGGCGGCGGCCGATCAACAGCAGTTCGCCGGCCTTGGGTGCGGCTTGCTCGGCGAAGCGCGCCAGATCCGCCAGCAAGACGCCGGGTGCCGCCTGGATGCGCTGCGACTCGGTTTGCAAACGCGCAGCCAGATTGGGCTTGAGCGGCCCCAGATCCAGGCCGTGGGGATGCTCGCGCAGCTGGGCCAGCGACAGCTTGAGCGCGGACTCTTCGCCATAGGGGCCGGCACGCAGACCCAGATCGATCATCTGCTCCGGCGCCAGGGTGGGCTTAAGCTCGCGGCCCGTCTTGGCAGCGAACGCCCGGGCCAGCGCGACGAAGATCTCCCAGTCGTGCAGCGCGCCTTCGGGCTTGGCCAGCACCGCCTGGTTGAAGCGGGTGACGTTGCGCACCGCCAGCAGATTGAAGGTGCTGTCGTAGTGCTCGTGCTCCAGCGGCGCGGTCGGCGGCAGGATCAGATCGGCGTAGCGGGTCGTCTCGTTGATGTAGAAGTCGATGCTGAGCATGAACTCCAGGCCGCCCAGCGCCTGCTCCAGGGCCTGGCCGTTGGGCGTGGACAGCACCGGGTTGCCGGCCACCGTGATCAGGGCGCGCACCTGACCCTCGCCGGGGGTCAGCATCTCCTCGGCCAGCGCCGCCACCGGCAGCTCGCCGGCGTATTCGGGTAGCCCGGACACCC
>JBFHKK010000529.1:0-2032 GCA_041595475.1 Pseudomonas sp.
CTTCGTGCAGATCGGCCTGCTGCCCAACAGCGACTGGCTCAAGGGCTCGATCGAGTTGTCGCCGCGCGGCGAGATCATCGTCGACTCGCGCGGTGAAACCTCGGTACCCGGCATCTTCGCCGCCGGCGACGTGACCACGGTGCCCTACAAGCAGATCGTCATCGCCGTGGGCGAGGGGGCCAAGGCCTCGCTCTCCGCCTTCGATCACCTGATCCGCTCGAGCTGAGCGGCGGCTGGTGCAGCACCTAACGGCCAACCCTCGGGTTGGCCGTTTTCGTTTGGATCGACTCGGCCGCCGCCGCTCACAGCAGCAGGGTACGTACCACCAGGCCGTTGCGGGTGGCATGGGAGTAGGGGCAGACCACATGGGCCTGGCCGACTATGGCTTCGGCCTGGGCCCGCTCGACGCCCGGCAGGGTGACTTCCAGGGCGACATCCAGGCCGAAGCCCTCGCCGTCGTCGCGCGGGCCTATGCCGACGCTGGCGGTCACGCGGCTGTCATCGCTGATCTTGACCTTCTGCTGGCCGGCGACGTACTTGATCGCGCCGAGAAAGCAGGCGGCATAGCCGCAGGCGAACAACTGCTCCGGGTTGTTGCCCTCGCCGCCGGGACCGCCCAGCTCCTTGGGCGTGCTCAGGGTCACGGCCAGCGCGCCGTCGGCGGTACTGGCCTGGCCGGTGCGGCCGCCGGTGGCGGTGGCCTGGGTCGAATAGAGAACCTTCATCGTTTGCCTCCTCTGTGCTGCACGGGTGACTGCGCCGGGCGGTATGCCCGGCCGACCGTCAGCCAACCTCTATCATTAGAGCAGCTTAGCCACCTCCTGCCCGCTCAACCGGCCCGCGGGCGGGAGTCGCCGCAGAGGGGCCGGTGTCCAGCAGGGGCAGGCAGATGCTCGAGATCCAGGCCCTGTACAAGGCCTACCCGACGCCGCAGGGGCCCCTGCCGGTGCTGCGCGGCGTCGACCTCGAACTGGCCAGTGGCGCCAGCCTGGCGCTGATGGGCGAGTCGGGCAGCGGCAAGAGCACCTTGCTGCACCTGGTGGCCGGGCTCGATCGGCCCGATGCCGGGCGCATCGCGGTCGATGGACAGAGCCTCGGCGAACTCGGCGACGCCCAGCTGGCAGCCTGGCGGCGCAGCGGCATCGGCCTGGTATTCCAGCAATTCAACCTGATCGCCAGCCTGCGCATCGTCGACAACCTGGCGTTCCAGGCGCGCCTGGCCGGCCGCTTCGATCCCGCCTGGCAGGCCGAGCTGATCGAGCGCCTCGGCCTGGGCAGCTTGCTCGAGCGCTACCCCGAGCAGCTCTCGGTCGGCCAGCAGCAACGGGTCGCCCTGGGCCGGGCGCTGGCCGTGCGGCCGCCGCTGCTGCTGGCCGACGAGCCCACCGGCAGCCTGGATGAGCGGAGCGCCGATGAGGTCTTGCAGCTGCTGCTGGAACTGCTCGCCGGCAGCGCCACCAGCCTGCTGATGGTCACCCACAGCGGCAAGGTGGCAGCGCGCCTGCAGCGTCGCCTGGTGCTCCAGGGCGGACGCTTGCTGAACGCCGAGGCCGGCTGAGATGGGCGCGCTCTACTGGACCCTGGGCGCTCTGGCCAGTCACTGGCGGCGTCATCCGCTGCAGCTGTTCGCGGTGCTGACCGGCCTGTGGCTGGCCAGCGGCCTGTGGACCGGGGTGCAGGCGCTCAATGCCCAGGCCCGCGACAGTTACGCGCGGGCCAGCCAGTTGCTCGGCGGCGAGCGCCACTACAGCCTGGTGGCGCGCGATGGCGGGCGCTTCTCGCAGCAGGCCTTTGTCGAACTGCGGCGCGCCGGCTGGCCGGTATCGCCGTTGCTGCAGGGCCGGCTGCAACTGCCGGGCCATCCCCGCCAGCGCCTGCAGCTGATCGGTCTCGAGCCGCTGACCTTGCCGGCCGGCAGTGGTCCGTTCGGTCAGGGCTATTCCGCCGATCAACTGGTGCAGTTTCTCGGCCCGCCGGGGCGCACCTGGATCGCCCCCTAAACCCGGGCCGAGCTCGGCCTGGCGGCCGGCGC
>JBFHKK010000530.1:0-2030 GCA_041595475.1 Pseudomonas sp.
GGGGTGAAGCCGGTGGTGCCGATCACCATGGCCTTACCCGCCTGGCGGCAGAGTTGCAAATTCTTCAGGGTCACCGAGGGATGGGTAAAGTCGATCAGCACATCGAACTGATCGAGTACCGCCGCCAGCTCGCCGGACAGCGTCACACTCAGCTTGCCCTGGCCGACCAGTTCACCCACGTCGACGCCAACCAGACTGCTGTCCGGCCGGTCGACCGCCGCGCTCAACCGCGCGCCTTCGGTCTGCTGCACCGCCTCGATCAACGTCTTACCCATGCGCCCGGCGGCGCCCATCACTGCTATTCGTTGCATAACCCCAGCTCCAAGCCGCGGCTTCGGGCCACCCGCAGCAGCGCCTGAGCGCCCGATGCGTGTGGCCTGCCAGCCTTAATCACAAATCGCCAAAGAAGCGCTTGACGCCCTCGAACCAGCCACTGGCCTTGGGCGAGTGGGAACTGTCGCCGGCCAGCGTCTGGCGGAATTCCTCGAGCAACTCGCGCTGGCGACGCCCCAGGTTGACCGGCGTTTCCACCGCCACCCGGCACATCAGGTCGCCGGCGCCGCCACCGCGCACCGGTGCCACGCCCTTGCCGCGCAGGCGGAACAGCTTGCCGGTCTGGGTGCCCTCGGGAATCTTCAGCTTGACCCGGCCGTCCAGGGTCGGCACTTCCAGCTCGCCGCCCAGGGCCGCATCGGCGAAGCTGATCGGCACCTCGCAATACAGGTGCTTGCCGTCGCGCTGGAAGATCGGATGCTCGCGCACGTTGACCACCACGTAGAGATCACCCGCCGGCCCGCCCATGGCGCCGGCCTCGCCCTCACCGGAGAGGCGGATGCGATCGCCGCTGTCGACCCCGGCCGGCACCTTGACCGAGAGCGTCTTGTGCTCCTCGACGCGGCCATGACCATGACAGCTGCCGCAGGGGTCGGTGATCATCTTGCCGTTGCCGTGGCAGCGCGGGCAGGTCTGCTGAACGGAAAAGAAGCCCTGCTGCATGCGCACCTGGCCGATGCCGCCGCAGGTGGTGCAGGTCACCGGACTGGTGCCCTTCTTGGCCCCGGAACCGTCGCAGGTCTTGCAGTTGACCAGGGTCGGCACGCGGATGGTCACGGTAGTGCCGCGCACTGCCTCTTCCAGGTCCAACTCCAGCGTATAGCGCAGGTCGCTGCCGCGCTGGGCGCCGCCACGCTGGCCGCCGCGACCGCCACCGAAGAAATCGCTGAAGACATCACCGAAGATGTCCGAGAAGTTCGCGCCGCCGAAGCCGGCGCCCGCGCCGCCGCCCATGTTCGGGTCGACCCCGGCATGGCCGTACTGGTCGTAGGCTGCGCGCTTGCTGGCGTCGGAGAGCACTTCGTAGGCCTCGTTGGCCTCCTTGAACTTGTCTTCCGATGCCTTGTCGTCCGGATTACGGTCCGGGTGGTGCTTCATCGCCAGGCGCCGGTAGGCTTTCTTCAGCTCCGCCTCGCTGGCGCCGCGCTCGACACCCAGCACCTCGTAATAGTCACGTTTAGCCATAAGTCCTCAACACCCTCGAATCACCCCTCCAGACACGCCAACGCGGGAGCAAGCCCCCGCGCGGCGAATCATCCCACGGTGGCACATGCCGCCCAAGGATGGAGCTGTTGGCAGCCAGCGCCCAAGGCGGCTCGCTGCGTGTCCCACGTCCCTGTGGGGTGCAAGCCTGGGCTTACTTGTTGTCCTTGACCTCTTCGAACTCGGCGTCGACCACGTCATCGGCGCCGCCCTTGGCCTGCTCGCCCTCCTCGGCCGCGGCACCGGGTTGCGGCTGCTCGGCGTACATCTTCTGCGCCAGCGGCGTGGTGACCTCGGACAGGGCGTTCATCTTGGCTTCGATGGCGGCCTTGTCGTCGCCCTTGATCGCCGCCTCGAGTTCGCCGACCGCCTTCTCGATGGCCGCCTTCTCCTCGGCGGTGGCCTTGTCGCCGGCTTCGGTGAGCATCTTGCGGGTCGCATGGACCAGCTGGTCGCCCTGGTTGCGCGCGGTGGCCAGCTCTTCGAACTTGCGA
>JBFHKK010000531.1:0-2021 GCA_041595475.1 Pseudomonas sp.
GAGCAGCGGCTAATCCATAAAACCTAGTGCGCAAAAGCTAGCTGTGTACACCAGCTTAAGACTGCCGATCGCCCTCGCTCGGGGCCGATCCATCGCGCCCTACCTGCAGGCACCCACTCTCACCTCCCAGATCCAAGCGAAGGCTGCCGGAGCGCAGATGCAGATCGCGCTGGGGAAAGGGAATCTCCACCTCGGCGGCGCGCAACTGGTCCTCGATGGCCCAGAGAAAACGCGCCTGAGTCGCGCCGGGAGAGATCATCAAATCGTGCTCGACCCAGACCACCAGCTCGAAGTTCAGGCTGCTGTCGCCGAATTCGGTGAGCCAGACATCGGCCTGCCGGCCCGGCAGGTCGATGCACCCGGGCACCGCCTCCACCGCCTTGAGCACCGCCTCCTTGACCCTGTGCTTGTCGCTGCCGTAGGCCACGGCAAAGGGCACATGGATGCGCCGGTACTTCTCATCGAAGCTCCAGTTGGTGACCCGGCCGTTGATGAACTCCGAGTTGGGCACGATGATGTCGACCAGGTCATTGGTGGTGATGCGCGTGTAGCGCATGCCGATCTCGGTGACCCGCCCCATCACCCCGGACTGCAAATCGACGAAGTCGCCGACCTTGAGGGTCTTCTCCAGCAGCAGAATCACCCCCGAGATGAAGTTGCTGAAGATGTTCTGCAGGCCCAGGCCGATGCCCACGCCTATGGCGCCGCCGATCAGGGCGATGTTGGTCAGGTCCAGGCCGAGAAAGCGCAGGCCCATCAGGGTGCCGATGATCCACACCAGGTAGCGGATGATCCGCGTCAGCGCATAGACCCCGGAGGAGCTCATCGCCCGGCCCTTGCCGCGGCTGGCGACATTGCGCAGGCCGTGCTCGAGCAAGGATGAGAACCACCAGGCCAGGAACAGGATCAGGCCCAGGCCGACCAGCCGCAGCAAATGCAGGTCGGTGTCGCCGATCTGCAGCCAGGGCGTGGTCGCCCAGCGCCAGAGGGTCTCCAGAATGCTGTCGGTGATCTCTTCGAGCTGCATGCCCAGGTCATTCCGTTGCGGTTTTCCCAGAGGATAGACGCTGACGGGCAGCGCCCACGCTGTCGGCGAGGCGCCTTGCTATGCTCAGGCGTGGGCCAGCACCTCAGGCGAGAGTGCCCATGCCGAATACAGTCACTGCAGAAATGACCGCCGCGCGTTTGCGCGCCCTGCACCACCAGGGCTTTATCCTGCTGCCCGAGGTGCTGCAGGCCGCGCAGATCGACCAGCTACGCACCGCCATCGACCGTCTCGAGCCGCAGCACTGGGACTACAGCGGCCTGCTCGAGCACTACAAGTGCGTGTTCAACCGCGACCCGCTGTGGCTACCCTATCTCGACCTGCCCGGCCTGATCGAATTGGCCGAGGCCGCCCTCGGCGCCGACTGCCACGTCATCGGCCAGACCGCCTGGCGCTGCCACCCCGGCTTCGTCGGCAGCGATCTGCATCTGGACTACCTGCCGATGGCGCTGCCGCCCGCCCTGCTGGCCGACCCGGCCTTCGAACTGCCGATGCAGATCTGCACCGCGCAGCTCTACCTGTGCGACATCGACACCGAACTCTGCCCGACCCGGGTGCTGCCCGGCAGCCACCGCGCCGGACGCGCACCAAAGCCCGGCGAAACCCGCTGGCAGGGCCGCGCGCCCGAGCCGGTGCTGTGCCGCGCCGGCGATGCGCTGGTGTTCAGGAGCGAGCTGTGGCACGCCGGCAGTCGCAACCGCACGGCCGACCGTTGCCGCGACATGCTGCAGGTGCACTACGGTCGGCGCATGGTCGCGCAGAAGTTCTCGCCCTACCTGCGCTTCGCCTTCAACCCGGCGGTACTGGCCGCCGCCAGCCCGCGCCAGCGCCGCCTGCTGGGCGAGCATGCCGAGGCCGAATACGACTGACCTTTGCCCTGTAGCGACCCTGCACAAGAGCGAAACTATCACCCCCCCCCTGATCGAATGAGAAAAACAATGGAACTGGGCGAAAATTGACCGCCCAGCCTCTACCC
>JBFHKK010000532.1:0-2011 GCA_041595475.1 Pseudomonas sp.
CCGGCCTGCCGCTGCCGGAGGACATCGTGGTCAATACCAACCCCTACGCGGAGGACTTCTCCTGGGGCTTCCGCCTGGCCGGGCAGATGACCTACAACAACGTGTTCGACATCTTCTCCGTCAGCCCGACGCTGTACTACGCGCAGGATGTGTCCGGCACCGCGCCGGGCCCCATCGCCAACTTCATCGAAGGGCGCAAGGAACTGCGCCTGGCGGTCGGGGTGGACTACCTGCTGACCTACAGCCTGCGGCTGGCCTATACCCGCTACTTCGGCGCGGACAACCGCAACAGCCTGCAGGACCGGGACAACCTGGCCCTGTCCTTCGAGTACGCCTTCTGAGCTTGTCCTGAGGAACTGACCGGCGCCTGCCGGTCAGTTCCCCGGATTGCGGCGCAGCCCGCGGCGCACCGACAGGGCCTCCAGCAGGGCGCCGTTCCAGCGCGCCACCACCGACACCGGATCACCCGGCCGGGTCTGATCGAAGAAGGCCTGTTCGCTGGACTCGGGGAACTCGGTGCTGTCCGAGAACTGCACCCGGCGGCCCAGCAGGTCGATGCGGCGACCGGCCCGGCTGAGTGACTGCACCAGGCCCCCAACCACGGACAGATCCTGGAAGGCGGGCGGCACCTCGTCGCCGAACTCCTCCTGCGTGCCGGCCAGCACGGCCATGATCCGGTCCCCGGCGGGACCGCTGTCGAAGGCGCCCAGGACCACGATGTGCTCACCCAGCGCGGCATCCCGGCAGACGAAGCGGCGGGCCCCATCCCGGCCCCGGCCGTGCCGCGCGTAGCGGTCCACGACGATGCGCAGGTCGTTGAATACGCTCAGTTCGCAGCCATCCATCTCGGGCAGCGGGCGCTTGTCCTCCAGCGGGGCCAGTACCAGCGCGTCCAGGCCTGGCGCCAGCAGCAGTTCATCGGCGCGCACGCTGCCGTCCGCGCTGTAGACGCCGCGGACCAGGGCCCGGCGACCCTCTTCCAGATCGGCACAGCCGCCGCCCAGATAGCGGGTGCCGGCATGGGTGCGGATCAGCCGGTCGCGCAGCAGGAACTGCCGCTCCGGGCAGCTGCCGTCCAGCAGGCTGATCTGGCCGCGCAAACGCGCCCGCTGCGGGCGCTCGCCGACATCGCGCAGTTCGTGCAGCTCGCGCGCCCGGAACAGGCGTTGCTGGCCATCCATCTCGCCGCGCACCCGCACCAGATCGCCGTTGTCCAGTTGCCCGGAGGGCAGCTCGACCACGCTCGCAGCGCTGTAGTCGACCTCCAGGCCGTGCAGGAAGAAGCGCATCTGCGCCGCATCATGTCCGGCGACGCGGCCGCGCAGCACGAAATCCTCGCTGCGCGTCTCGCGCTGATGGATGACGCTGGCGACGAAACCCTGCACGCCCAGACGCCAGCCGCCGATGCGCACGGTCATGCCCACCGCCAGATCGGACAGCGCCAGCACCTCGCCGGAGGCGCCGTAGATCCGGCTCAGCAGGTCGGCCTGCACCGGAATGCCGAGCACCACCAGCAGGCCCTGCTCCGGATCCAGGCTCTCGATGTTGCCCTCCAGCGCGGCGCGGGCACTGATGCGTCGGGCACGGCTCCCGTCCTCCCCGAGCTGCGCGCTGGCCAGCTCGACCTCCACCTGCATGCCCAGCTTCAGGTCGGCCTCGGCGGCCGGCGCCCCGTCGATCAGGATCTCGGTGGCCGCGTCGCTGCGATAGTGGGTGCCATTGACGATGATGCTGCCGTAGCCCTGCACCTCGCCCTCGTCGCTGGCGCCCGGGTCATCCCCGGTGCCGGTGATGTCGCCGCGGCTGCCGCTGCAGGCACTCAACAGCAGCAACAGCGCCACACCCAACAGCCCCCGCCGCAATTTTCCAGTCTTCATAGTCTCAGGTCCTCACCCCTGTTCAGGGTCCTGCACGAATACATACATGCCCAGCCCGGCGAAATGCCCCGGCTCGTCGTCCGGCCCGTCATGCTCGGCCAGTTCCTCGTCCAGCTCGATCAGCAGCCGCATGC
>JBFHKK010000533.1:0-2007 GCA_041595475.1 Pseudomonas sp.
CTCAATCCCGAGTTCAAGCTGTTTATCCACCTGCTCAGCGCGGATGAGCTGGAACCCTACCTGGCGGCGCTGGATGGCAAGTCGGCGGCCGAACTGCCGCTGTACGGCGTGCCCTTCGCCATCAAGGACAATATCGACCTGGCCGGCATTCCCACCACGGCGGCCTGTCCGGCCTTCGCCTATGTCCCCGAGCAGAGTGCGACCCTGGTCAGCCAATTGATCGCCCTCGGCGCCGTGCCCCTGGGCAAGACCAACCTCGACCAGTTCGCCACCGGCCTCAACGGCACCCGCTCGCCCTACGGCCCCTGCCGCAACAGCCTCAATCCGGACTATCCGGCCGGCGGCTCAAGCGCCGGCTCCGCCCTGGCGGTGGCCCTGGGCCTGGCCAGTTTCGCCCTGGGCACCGATACCGCCGGTTCCGGCCGGGTGCCCGCCGCCCTGAACAACCTGGTCGGTCTCAAGCCGAGCAAGGGCCTGCTCTCCACCGCCGGCGTGGTGCCGGCCTGCCGCACCCTCGACTGCGTGACCTTCTTCACCGCCACGGCCGCCGAGGCCAGCCAGCTGCTGGGGCTCACCGCCCGCCCCGACCCGCGCGACCCCTACAGCCGCAGCAACCCGCAGTGGAACGATGCCGGCGCCTTCGGCGCGCCCCGGCCCTTGCGCTTCGGCGTGCCCAAGCAGCTGGAGTTTCTCGGCTGCGGCCAGAGCGCCGCGCTCTTCGCCCAGGCCATCGCCCAGCTCGAAGCGATCGGCGGCCAGGCGCAGGAAATCGACTTCGCCCCCTTCCTCGAAGCCGCACGGCTGCTTTACGAGGGCCCCTGGGTCGCCGAGCGCTACAGCGTGGCCGGCGAGCTGATCGAACAGCAGCCGGATGCCGTGCTGCCGGTCATCCGCGCCGTGCTGGAAAAGGCGCCAGGTATCAGCGCCGTCAATAGCTTCCGCGCCCAGTACCGCCTGCAGGCGCTCAAGGCCGAATGCGACCGGCTGCTCGCCGGGCTCGACTGCGTGCTCACCCCCGCCTACCCGCGCCCGGTGAGCCTGGCCGAGCTGGACGCCGAGCCGCTCAAGCGCAATTCGGAGCTGGGCTGGTACACCAACTTCATGAACCTGCTCGACTACGCGGCCGTCGCAGTGCCGGCCGGCTTCATGGCCAACGGCCTGCCCTGGGGCGTGACCCTGTTCGGCCGCGCCTTCACCGACCAGTATCTGCTCGGCCTGGCCGATGCCCTGCAGCGCCAAACCGCCCTGCCCTTGGCCGGGGGCCGAATGGCGCCATCGCAAGCCCCGGCCACTGCGGCCCGCCACGACCAGGCGCGTCTGGTGGTCTGCGGCGCCCACCTCGACGGCCTGCCGCTCAACGGGCAACTCAGGAGCCGCGGTGGGCGGCTGCTGCAAGCCACCCAAAGCGCGCCCCATTACCAGCTGTACGCCCTGGCCGGTGGCCCGCCGCAACGCCCCGGCATGCTGCGGGTCGCCACCGGCGGGGTGGCCATCGAGGTGGAGGTCTGGGAGCTGCCGAGCAGCGAGCTGGGCTCCTTCCTCACCGGCATCCCGGCGCCCCTCGGGCTGGGCAAGGTCGAGCTGGCCGATGGCCGCTGGGAGACCGGTTTCATCTGCGAGCCCTATGGTCTCGAGGGCGCACGCGACATCAGCGCCTTCGGCGGCTGGCGCGCCTACCTCGGGCGAGGCGGCGACTGACGGCGGGCCCGGGCGGTGACGTCCTGCCGCTCGCGCGCTAGCATGGCGGCCCCTCGTCCCGACCAGACGCCGACCATGCCCAGCACACCTGCCTTCGAATCCACGGCCATGGGCAAGGCCGCGACCTGCCCGCTCTGCGGCCAGGCCAATGCGTGCGCGCAGGCCGGCCAGGCCCGGGCTGTCGAGGCCTGCTGGTGCTTTCAGGTCAGCATCGACGCCGAGACATTGCGGCGCGTGCCGGCCGCATCCGGCATGGGCGCCTGCCTCTGCCACAGCTGCGCCCAGGGCCTGGGCGCCGAGAGCGGTCGC
>JBFHKK010000534.1:0-2005 GCA_041595475.1 Pseudomonas sp.
GGAGCGCGGGCCGAGCCGCTCGGCTAGTGACAGAGCTCGGAAACTTCGGCATTGGGCACCAGCTTGAGAAACTGATCGGTGCTCATGTGCACCAGGCTCTCGTGGTCGCCGGCCTCGAAGTAGATGTCCTGCTGGCGGGTCAGCTGCGGGTCGACCCGCATCTTCATCCCATAGGGTTCGCCGAGCGCCGGCACCGCGCCGACTTCGCAGTCCTGAAACAACCCGGCGACGGTCGACTCGTCGCTCAGCTGCCACTGCTCGGAGCCCTTGCTCACCATGCTCATGTCCAGATGCCGACTGGCCGGCACCACGGCCATCAGGTAGTGGCCGTGGCCATCCTCGAGGATCACCGGCTTGGCCAGGCGCTCGGCCGGAATGCTCGCCACCCGCGCCGACTCCAGGCTGCTGGACGAGTGGGGATGGGAGACGATATCGAACTGACAGTGGGCGCGCTCCAGGCTGCGCTTCACGGTTTCTGCCATTTGCATGCTGCACCTCCGAAGGGACCGGCTAACGGATTTTTGTGCGCGACGCACTCATGCTGAAATTTTAGTTCGCCGGGCAGCCGCGCTCAGACGCACTTGCTCCTAAGGGCGGCGCCCGACCGCGCATTCGGGCTTAATGCCTTAGGTCGCGATCTGCCCCAACGCAGCCCTTGGCTTCTTTGCTAGAGTCGAGCCTGCCCAGCCCCAGGAAGCCCCATGCAAACCCTCTACCTCGACACCGAATTCACCCGCCTCGACGCCGACTGGCGGCTGATCAGCCTGGCCCTGGTCGACCCTGAGGGGCCCGAGCTCTATGTCGAGCTGAACGAGGGCTGGGACCAGGCCGACTGCTCCGAATTCGTCCTCGAGGTCGTCCTGCCGCAACTGGAGCCGGCGCGCCACGGCCACAGCCAGGCCGAAGCCGCCAGCGCGCTGCGCGCCTTCCTCGCCGACTATCGGGAAGTGGAGATCGTCAGCGATGCCCTGGCCTGGGACTGGCCCCTGCTGCTCGGGCTGCTCGGCCGCGATGGCCTGCCGGCGCAGGTCTATTGCCGCGAGGACGTCAGCCTGCTGGCCGACCTGGATGAAAGCGCGATTCCCCACCACGCCCTGCTCGACGCCCGCCTGATGGCCCGCGCAGCCCGACGCTGAGCCGCACCCGGCCGCCGCGCCCGCAAGGCTTCACATCGGCGGCGGCGCCGGGTAAAACCGCCGCACTGCCGACTATGCCCAACCCCCCTGGAGATGCCCTGTGGAAGAAGTCATCGAACAACTGCGCGAACTCAACGAGCCGGTGCCGGTGCCCCTGGAGCTGCCGGACGAGGAGACCCTGGTGGAGATCCAGGAGCAGATCCTCATCCACCTGCCGTTCGAGCTGCGCGAATACCTGCTGACCGTCAGCGACGTGGTCTACGGCCGCCTGGAGCCGGTCACCGCCGCCGACCCGCAGTCGCACACCTATCTGCCGGAAGTCGCCGCCACCGCCTGGGACCTGGGCCTGCCACGCGAGCTGGTGCCGCTGTGCCAGGACGGCGACGACTACTACGCGGTGGCCGCCGACGGCGAAGTGCTGCTCTGGGAGGGCGCCACCGGCGAGCTGAACGAAGACGAAAGCTGGGAAACCGTCTGGCACTGGGTGCGCGACGTCTGGCTGGAGAGCTGAGCGCTATGCCAGGCGCCAGCTCGGGCCCGGGCAGAACAGTCCATGGTTCCACCCGTCGACGAGCGGCCTGGCGATGATGGGCGGCACGCCGCCAGAAACCCATATCAACGAGCCGGCCTTTTGGCTAATATCCGCGCGCTTTTGCGAGGTGTCGCGCCGCCAAGCCCGATAACCCCAGCAATACGCTGCAGCTGCCTCGCACGGAAGCGATTGAACACGATCATGCACCCAAGGATGAATCATGCCGTCTGTTTCTTTTGGTAAAACCCTTCTCGCCCTGGCCGTCGCCACAGCCGCCACACCCGCCTTCGCTATCAACCTGTCGCTGACCAATCTCGGCATCGAGCGAAACGACCAA
>JBFHKK010000535.1:0-2004 GCA_041595475.1 Pseudomonas sp.
AGGTCAACTTCAAGCTGTGCAGCATTCTCGGTCGTTCCCGCGAGCAGCTGAAGGCCTGCGACTGGGCGAGCATCTCCCAGGCCGACGATCTGGCGGTCGAGGAGCAACTGCTCGAGACGGTCCTGAGCGGCACGCGCGAGGGCTTCGAGCTGGACAAGCGCTTCATGCGCCCGGACGGCTCCCTGGTGCATACCCGCCTGAGCCTCAGCGCGGTGCGTCATCGCAGCGGCCGGGTCAGCCACTTCCTGCTGCTGATCGAGGACATCAGCGCCCGTCAGCAAGCCGAGGCGCGCTATCGGATCCTGGTCGAACACGCGCCCGAGGCCATACTGCTGTTTTCCGCCCAGGGCGCTCTGGTGGAGTGCAACGAGAACGGCCTGCGGCTGTTGCGCTACTCGCGCGAGGAGCTGATCGGCAAGACCCTGTTCGACCTGAGTCCGCCGCGCCAGGCCGGCGATCAGGCCTCGGCCGAGCTGGGCCGGGTCTACCTGCAGCGGGCGATCGCCGGCGAGACGCCGGTCTTCGACTGGCTGCATGAGGACAGCGAAGGCCGCCCGCTTCCCTGTGAAGTGCGCCTGGTGCGCATGCCCGGCGAGCCGCTGCTGATCCGCGCCAGCGTCACCGATATCTCCGAGCGCCAGCGTTACCAGCGCGAGATCGAACGCCTGGCCTACAGCGACGAACTGACCGGCCTGCCCAATCGCCGGCTGCTGCTCGACCGCCTGCAGCAGTCGATGGAGCGGGAAATCCGCAACGGCAGCCTGGGCGCGCTGCTGTTCATCGATCTGGATCACTTCAAGACGGTCAACGACAGCCTCGGCCACCAGGTCGGCGACGGCCTGCTGCAGGCGGTGAGCCAGCGCCTGGCCGGCGAACTGCGCGCCGAGGACACCCTGGCGCGGATGGGCGGCGACGAGTTCGTGGTGCTGCTCGAGGGGCTCGGCGACAACCCCGAAGCCGCCGCCGCCTATGCCGCACGCATCGCCGGCAAGCTGCTCAAGAGTCTGCAGGGCAGCTGCTGGATCGAGGGTCACGAGCTGAGCATCAGCGCCAGCGTCGGCATCGCCCTGCACCCGTTCGGCGAGCAGGACGCCGCCGACGTGCTCAAGCAGGCGGACACCGCCATGTACGAGGCCAAGCAGGCCGGGCGCAACGACCTGCACTTCTTCGCCCCGCAGATGCAGGTCGCCATCGACCAGCGCCTGAAACTGCAGAACGAGCTGCGTCATGCCATCGAGCGCGGTCAGCTGTACCTGCAGTTCCAGCCCCAGGTGGCCCTGGCTGACGGTCGTCCGGCCGGTGCCGAGGTGCTGCTGCGCTGGCGCCATCCGCAGCACGGCGAGATCGACCCCAATGCCTTCATTGGCCTGGCGGAGGATACCGGGCTGATCCAGGAGATCGGCCCCTGGGTGCTCGAGCAGGCCTGCAGCCTGCTGGTGCGTTGGCTGAAGCAGTGGCCGCAGCTGGTGCTGGCGGTCAATTTCAGCGCGCGGCAGTTGCGCCAGCCCGACTGCGTGGAGCGCATCCGCGCCTGCCTGCAGCGCTATCTGGTGCCGGCCAACGCCCTGGAGCTGGAAATCACCGAAACGGTGCTGGGCGAGGATGTCGAGCAGTGCATCGCCAACATGCAGGCCTTGCGCGAGCTGGGGGTGCGCTTCGCCATCGACGACTTCGGCACCGGCTACTCGTCGCTGACCTACCTCAAGCGCCTGCCGCTGGATCGCCTGAAGATCGACCGCAGTTTCATCCAGGCCCTGGAAAGCGACAGCAACAGCCGCATGCTGGTGCGCACCATGCTGCTGATCGCCGCCAACCTAAATCTGCAGGCCCTCGCCGAGGGCGTCGAGAACCGGGCCCAGTGCGATCTGCTGCGCGATTACGGCTGCGCGCTGGGCCAGGGTTATTGCTTCAGTCGGCCGCTGGACGAAGTCGACTTCGTCGCCTGGTTGGAGCTGCAGGCGGCGCCGCCCGGCTAGGCCGGAGCGCTGCCGCGTCGCTAACCGC
>JBFHKK010000536.1:0-1998 GCA_041595475.1 Pseudomonas sp.
CGCCGGGCTCAGCGAGGAGCAGACCGGACTCGACCTGCTGCAGGCGGCCGATCTGGCCCTCTACCGGGCCAAGGGTGCCGGCAAGGCCCAATTTGCCCGTTACAGCGAGGAACTGCAGCGCCAGGCGCAGCAGCAACTGCAGCTGCAGAGCGCGCTCGGTCAGGCGCTGGGGCGCTGTCAGTTCAGCCTCTTCTACCAGCCGATCTGCGAGGTCGAGGAAGGCCCGCTGAAAGTGGTGGCGGTCGAGGCGCTGCTGCGCTGGCAGCACCAAGGCCAGGCGGTATCGCCTTTGGTGTTCATTCCGATTCTGGAGGAGTCCGATGCGATCTTGGCGGTCGGCGAATGGGTCCTGCGTCAGGCCTGCAGTCAGGTGCGCGCCTGGCAATTGGCCGGCCATCGGCAGTTGCGCTGCTCGGTCAACCTGTCGCGGCGGCAGCTGCAGCAGGCCGACTTCGCCACTCGAGTGGCGGCGGTGTTGCGCGAAAGCAGCCTGCCGCCGGCCAGTCTGGTGCTGGAGCTGACCGAAAGCCAGCTGATGGAGGACAGTGCTCAGACCCTCGCCTGCCTGCGCGAACTGGCCGGTCTGGGTGTGCAGTTGGCGCTCGACGACTTCGGCACCGGTTATTCCTCGCTGGGTTATCTCAAGCGTTTCCCCCTGCACATTCTCAAGGTCGACAAGAGCTTCATCGGTGGCCCGGGTGAAGACGGCGAATCGCGCGTGATCAGTCGCGCCATCATCGGTTTGGGCCAGGCCCTGGGTCTGGAAGTGGTGGCCGAGGGCGTGGAGCGACCCGAGCAGTTGCAGTTCTTGCGCGAAGAAGGCTGCCGTCTGGCCCAAGGCTTCTGGTTCAGCGCCCCGCGCCCGGCTCCCGAGCTCGAGCGCTTGCTGCGCGGCGAGGCGCTGGCCGAAGCCCCGCCGTTGCGTCTGATTGATTGCGCAAGTCTCGTGCAACCCCTCTAACCCACAACAAGAGCGTCAAGGATGAAACTAAACTATCCCGTCAGCGGCCGCGCGGTGAGCGTCGGGGCCGGCGTCAACCTGCTGTCCACCACCGACCTCAAGGGCGCGGTGACCTATGTCAATCCGGCCTTCGTCGCCATCAGCGGTTTCGCCGAGGAGGAGCTGCTCGGCCGCAACCACAACATCGTCCGCCATCCGGACATGCCGCCGGCTGCCTTTGCACATCTCTGGCAGACCATTAGCAGCGGGCGCTCATGGATGGGCCTGGTCAAGAATCGCTGCAAGAACGGCGACCATTACTGGGTCAGCGCTTATGTCACGCCTATCCTGGAGAACGGCGAAATCAAGGAGTATCAGTCCGTACGCACCCAGCCCAGTGCCGCCCAGGTCGAGGCGGCGGAAGGGCTCTATGCCCTGCTGCGCAGCGGCAAAGAGTCGCCGGCGCTACGCCGCCCGCGGCTGAGTTTCAGCGCCCGGCTGCTGCTTGGCATGCTGCTGTGCTGGTTGCCTGTGCCGCTCTTGCTGGGCGTAATGGACGAGCTGTCATTGAGTGCCCTGCTGGCTGCAATCGCAGGCAGTGCTGCGGCCGCTGCTCTGCTGGTCTGGCGCATGCTGGCGCCGCTTCGGCGGCTGGCGGCGAAGGCCCGGCGGATAGGCGACAACCCGCTGAGCCAGGTGCTCTATACCGGGCGCACGGATGAGTTCGGCCAGATCGAACTGGCCATGCGCATGCAGGAGAGCGAGGCCGGTGCGGTGACCGGGCGCATCGGTGACGCCGCCCAGCGCCTGGCCGGCTGCATCCGGCAGCTGGTCGAGCAGTTGAACGCCGGCGCACACAACAACCAGCGCCAGCAAGGCGAGACCGATCAGGTCGCCACCGCCATCACGCAGATGGCTGCCAGCGTGCAGGAAGTGGCCGGCAGTGCCCAGCTCACCGCGGAAGCGGCTGCCCGGGCCGATCGGGAAACACTTCAGGGCCAGCAGCTGGTCGGTCACTCCAGCACGACCATCGGTCGCCTGGCCGAGGAGATCGAGCA
>JBFHKK010000537.1:0-1993 GCA_041595475.1 Pseudomonas sp.
GATATCCGCCAGGGGTACGCGCTCGCGCGGCGAACGCTTGAACGCCGGAAAGGCGAGAAAGGCCAGCAGCAGAGCGAAGGCCAGGTGAATCGAGCGGGTCTCGGTGTTGTTGAGCACGCCGATGTTGAAGATGAACGGCAGCGGCGAGGCGATCCACAGCTGAAACAGCGACCAGCACAGGGCCAGGCCGGCAATCACCTGGGCCATGGGGCCGCCGGGGGTGCGCGCGCCGACGTCCTGGGCAATCAGCTCTTCGGTGGAGAGTTGCGTCTTGTCATGCATGGGCGGCGTCCTGCATCCGGTGAGGGAGGTGCGCGGCGGTCTTGGCCGCTGGCGGGTGCTTGCTTCAGGGGCGCCCGCCCGCGGCCGGCAGGCTTACAGCCAGCCGCGTTCCTTGTAGTAGCGCACGGCGCCCTCGTGCAGGGGCGCGGTCAGGCCCACCTCGATCATCTCCTCGGCCTTGAGCTTGGCGAAGGCCGGGTGCAGCTTCTGGAAGCGCTCGAGGTTGTCGAACACCGCCTTGACCAGTTGGTAGACCACCTCGGGGTCGGCCTTGGCGGTGGTCGAGAGCACCGCCTTGCCGCCGATCGAGGCGACCGGCTGGTCGTTGCCGCGGTACAGGCCGCCGGGAATCTCGGCCTGGGTGTAGTAGCTCTTCTCGGCCAGCAGCTTGTCGATGTCCGGGCCGGCCACCGGCACCAGCACCGCATCGGTGGTGGTGGTGGCTTCCTGGATGGCACCGTTGGGATGGCCGACGAAGTAGGTCATGGCATCGATGTTGTTGTCGCCCAGGGCACTGGCCTGCTCGGCCGGCTTGAGCTCGGCCGAGAGGGCGAACACCGACTTGTCCCAGCCCTTGACCCGCATGATCTCGTCGAGGGTGTCGCGCTGTCCCGAGCCGGGGTTGCCGACGTTGACGCGCTTGCCCTTGAGGTCGTCGAGGCCGGCGATATTGGCGTCGCGGCGGGCGAGTATGGTGAACACCTCGCTCTGCAGGGAGAAGACCGCGCGCAAGTCCTCCATCGCCCCTTCAGCCTCGAACGGGGCCAGGCCCTTGAGCGCCTTGTACTGATGGTCCGACTGCATGATGCCGAAGCTGAATTCGCCGCTGCGCAGGCCGTTGACGTTGGCCACGCCGCCGCCGCTGGCCGGGGCGTTGCATTTGATGCCGTGTTCATCCGCACCACGGTTGAGGAAGCGGCAGATCGACTGACCGGCCACGTAGTAGACGCCGGTCTGGCCGCCGGTGCCGATGGTGACGAATTTCTCCTCGGCCTGCGCCGTGGCGCCGAAGAGGGTGGCCGCCAGGGCGGTGGACAGCAGCCACGCAAGGGATAGGCCTTTCATGGGGTTCTCCTGTTCGCTGATGGAGGCCACCGCAGTTCGCAACTGGCGAAGGGTGGCCGAAACAGCGCGTTGCTGCCGCACAAGCATGGCCGGCATGCGGGCGGCGGATCGGCGACAGTGGGCGCTTGCTGAGCAAGTCTAGACGCTGCACGTTGGATCGGACGCGGATGCCTGCCTGGCGTGTGGCTGTGATGATCCAGATCAATGACTGCGGCCGGCAGCAGCGGATAATAAATGGCAAAAGGCCATTCTCTGTTCGTCATGAATACCAAACATTTGCTTGTCGAACTGCCCGAGACGGCGTGTATCGAGGATCTTGGGCGTCTGTTGGAGACTGGGGCGCCGGGCTGCAGCATCCTGTTGTCGTCGCAGGATTGCAGTCAGGCGGCGCTCTGTCGCTGGTTGCAGGCGCTGCCTGCCGATCGCCTAGGCGAAGTGCAGGGGGTGCTGAGCGAGGCGGTCGAGGTGCTGGAGAAGAGCCGGCACGCCTTCAAGTCTTTGCCCCTGGCGCTGTTGCGCCGGCGCCTGCAGGCGCTGTTGGACGAGTTGTCAGAGCACGCCGAATCGAGTAAAAATCCCAGCCAGTAGGTTCCGCCCGCAACAGCGGCGGAGACCGGCTTTGCCGGGCAGGACATAGGGGCCTGCA
>JBFHKK010000538.1:0-1992 GCA_041595475.1 Pseudomonas sp.
GCTGCGCCAAGCGGGTGGCCGGTCGCGGCCGCGCCGGGGCGGCGGCGGCCGGCAGGGCGGAGCCGGCGGTGAAGTGGAAGGCAGCGGTATCGGCGTCGTTGGCCAGGGTCTCCAGTTGCGCGAGGGCGTAGCGGGCGACGATGGAGCCCTCGGCCTGGCCGGTTCCGGCGAACAGCACCGGCAGGATCAGCACCAGTTGCCGGTTTGCATCGGTGTCCATCAGCAGTGCGCGCTGTTCGGCGATGTCGCGCAGCGGCTGGACTCTGCTGACTTCGGCGCACAGGTCCTGATCGGGCGCCGAGGCGCTGACCAGGCGGCCGCGGAAGTCGCACAGGGCGATCTGAAAGCCGCCGGCGGTAGCCAGCCAATGGCTGCGCAGCAGCGGCGCCATGTAGGTGTCGCGGCCCATGGAGTCGACCAGGGCATTGGCCGTGGTCGGGTTCTCGGCCAGGCTGACCAGCTCCAGGGTGGCATGATCCAGCGCCGTCTCCATGCGCACCTGGGCGATGGCCATGGCGCTCTCGCCGCTCAGGCGAATTTGTTCGCGCAACAGGTCGCGGTTGACGATGAAGGAGATGCTGCCGAACAGCAGCAGCACGATCAGGGTCACGCCCACCGCCGCGCGGGCGATGCGCTGTTCGAAGGAGCTGGCCGGTCTTGCGCTCGCCATCGCGCCGCCTAGCTGCCGGATACCGGGATCAGGGCGCCGTCCTCGTTGTAGCGCATGATCAGCAGGTCGCCCAGTTCCAGGGCTTCGTGGCGTTCGGCGCTGAAGGGCTGCTCGTAGCGCTTGATCAGGCCGTCGTGGGGCGGCAACTGCTCGAGGGCGTCGCGCACGGCCGGCCGCGCGGTGGTGCCGGCCAGATCGATGGCCTTGGCCAGCAGGTGGGTGAGGTCGTAGGCATGGGCCAGGCCCACCGCGGCGGGTATGCGCGCGCGGCTGGGCACCGCGAAGAAGGCCTGGGCGGCGGCGGCCACGCGCTCGGCCGCCGGGCGCTCGGCACCGACGAAGGTGTAGCTCTGCACCACCTCGAAGTCGACCTGGGCCAGGGCACCGGCGGCCAGGCCGAAGAGGTCGCCGCCGGTGACCCCCCAGTGGCTGAGGATCGGCAGGCGCTCGTCCGCTGACAGGGCGGCCAGTTCTCGCACCAGCAGCGCGCCTTCAGGCTCGTTGGCCACCAGCAGCACCGCCTGCGCCCCGGCCTGGCGCAGCGCCGCGTACTGCTCGGCGAGGCTCGGGTCGCCCCAGTTGTACCAGGCGCTGTGGACCACCTGGATGTCGGGATTCTTCGCTTGGTAGAGCTCGACGCCCTGGAGGCTGCTGCGGCCCCAGGCGGTGTTGGGCAGCAGCAGGCCGAGGCGCTGGAAGCCCCGATCCAGGGCGCGTTCGAGCAGCTTCTCGGTGGCCCAGCTGTCGCGCAGCGACAGGCGGAAGGCATAGTTGGGCCGGTGGCCGTTGCTGGTGATGGCGTCGGCGGCGGCCCAGGGGTCGAGCAAAATCAGCTTTTCCTTGTGAATCAGCGGCAGGGCGGCGAGTGCCGCCGGGCTGAACTTGCCGCAGAAGACCGCGACCATGTCCTCCATGGCGGCCAGTTCGGCGTAGTTTTCCAGGGAGCGCGCCGGCACCGAGCGGTCGTCCCGTTCGACCAGTTCCAGCGGCCGTCCGCCGAGCACGCCGCCGGCCTGGTTGATTTCCTCGAGCGCCTGGCGGATGCCGAAGCGGATGGCATCGTCCGAGGTGCTGGTGATGTGGCCGAATTCGGCGTTCAGGCCGATGCGCACCGGGCGCGGCTGTTCCTGCGCGCTGGCCGCCAGGGCCGTGAGCAGGCACAGGGCGGCAAGGCCGGTACGGGTGAGTCGGTTAAGCATGGCGGACCCCCAGAGGTGTGCGAAGGTGGTGGGCCGGGCAGAACCCGATGCTTCAAGCTTAACCCTAAAAATGAATAAAACAACAAAAACGATAAAAAAGGTATAGCCGCGCTGGCGATGAAC
>JBFHKK010000539.1:0-1991 GCA_041595475.1 Pseudomonas sp.
ATCCCATCCCGAACTCAGCAGTGAAACGACGCATCGCCGATGGTAGTGTGGGGCTTCCCCATGTGAGAGTAGGTCATCGTCAAGCACCTATCCCAAACCCCCAGTCCGAGCAATCGGATTGGGGGTTTGTCTTTGTGCGGCGATTAACCGGCCCGACCGCGTCAGTAGGTAGGCCTGCGGGCAAGCCCCCCATGGGCAGCAGGGCTCGGCTAGAATAGGCGCTTCTTGCCGCGAGCCCTGTGATGTCCGATTCGCCAGATATTCAATCCCTGTCTGCAGTTGCGCTGGAGCAACTGGTCGCCTGCCACGAGTGCGATCTGTTGATGCGCAAACCGCAGATCGGCGACGGCGAACGAGTCGAATGCCCGCGTTGCGGCTATGAACTCTATACCCACCGACATCAGGTGGTGCGGCGCAGCCTGGCGTTGGTGATTGCCGCGTTGCTGCTCTATGTACCGGCCAATTTTCTGCCGATCATGCAGCTGAACCTGCTTGGCCGGGCGAGCGAAGACACAGTCTGGAGCGGCGTACTTGGCCTGTACGACAGCGGCATGCAGGGCATCGCCGCGCTGGTTTTTCTGTGCAGCATGGCGGTGCCGCTGCTCAAGCTGCTGTGCCAGCTGGCCGTGCTGGCCAGTATCCGCCTGGATCTGGGGCGAAGCTATGGTCTGCTGCTGTACCGCATTTATCACCACCTGCGCGAATGGGGCATGCTCGAGGTCTACCTGATGGGAATTCTGGTGGCCATCGTCAAGCTGGCCGATATGGCCGATCTCAGCCTTGGCCTGGGCTTGTTCTGTTTCGTCGCGCTGCTGCTGGTTCAGGTCTGGCTCGAGGTGACCATGTCGCCCCATCAGATCTGGGAGGCGTTGGCTGGGGAGGACGGGCATGCGAGCGCTTGATGCCGGCTTGCTGGTCTGCCACGAATGCCATCTGCTCAATCCTCTGCAGGCTGACACGCCGCGCCAGCACTGCGGACGTTGCGGCGGCCTGCTGCATGCGCGCCGGCCCAACAGCCTGGCGCGCACCTGGGCGTTGCTGCTGAGCGCGGCGATACTCTTCGTGCCGGCCAATCTGCTGCCGATCATGACGGTCCACTCGTTGGGCAAGGGCCAATCGGACACCATCATCTCGGGCGTGATCGAACTGGTGCAGCTGGGCATGCTGCCGATCGCCATCGTGGTCTTCGTCGCCAGCATCCTGGTGCCGACCTTCAAGCTGGTGGGGATCGCCTTGCTGCTTTATTCGGTGCAGCGCCACCTGCCGATGTCGCCGCGCCAGCGGATCTTCATGTTCCGCTTTATCGAGTGGATCGGCCGCTGGTCGATGCTCGATATCTTCGTCATCGCCATCCTGGTCGCGCTGGTCCGCTTCGGCAGCCTGGCCAGCGTAGAGCCGGGTGCCGGGGCGGTGGCCTTTGCCGCTGTGGTCATCCTCACCATGCTGGCGGCCTTGACCTTCGACCCCCGCCTGATTTGGGACAATACGGAGTCTGTAAACGAGCATGAATGATCTGCCCCTTGCCCGTGTCCGTCCGACCTCCAACTGGTCCGCCATCTGGGTATTGCCGATCCTCGCCCTGCTGATCGGCGGCTGGCTGGCCTGGCGTGCCTACAGCCAGGCCGGGATCGAGATCCAGGTCTTCTTCGACAGTGGCGAAGGTATACAGGCGGGCAAGACCGAGGTGATCTACAAGGGCATGCCGGTCGGCAAGGTGCTGGCTTTGACCCTGGATGAAAGTGGTCAGCAGCGTGGAGTGGTTGCCCGCTTGGAGATGAACAAGGAGCTGGAGGCGCAGCTGCGCACGCAGACGCGCTTCTGGCTGGTCAAGCCGAGCGTCAGTCTGGCCGGCATCAGCGGCCTGGAAACCCTGGTGTCGGGCAACTACATCGCCATCAGCCCGGGCGAGGGCGAGCCCGCCCGGCGCTTCGTCGCGCTGCCGGAGCCGCCGCCGCTGGCGGACGATCGGCCCGGCCTGCATATCACCCTCA
>JBFHKK010000540.1:0-1990 GCA_041595475.1 Pseudomonas sp.
GCCTGGTCGATGGCCTGTGCCACGGCCAGGGCCGTATGCATGTCGAAGGCCGCGCCCTGGGTGCGGGCATGCAGCAGGTTCCAGGTCTGGCCAGCGGCCTCGACCTGCAGCGCGCCGCTGGCCAGGCCGGCGCGCGCGCGGCTGTGCTGCAGCACGCCGGCCTGCACCTGCGCGGCCAGGCCCAGCCAGTCCTGTTGCACGGGCAGCAACTGCGTGGCGAAAGGGTCGAACAAGTCGGCGGCGCGCTGCTCGACGTAGCGCTGCGGCTGCTCGGCCAGCAACCGGCGCGATTCCCCGGGTAGCAGCGCCAGGCGTTGCTCCAGCAGCTGCGCACGCAACGCCTCCAGGTCCTCGTCCAGGCGCCAGCGTACCTGGGCGAACAGGCCCTGCTGCTGCCATTGCGCGGCGATCGCCTGGGTCAGGGCGAGGGCGCGTTCGGCCTGGGGATGCTGGATCAGCACCAGCAGATCGCGGTTGAGCGATTCCTGCACGCGCGCTTCGGCGCGCTGCACCAGGGCGTCGCCGCGGCTTTCCGGCAGCAGCGCGAGCATGTCCGCCGCCACCGGCGGGCCGCCGCGCCATTGCCAGGCAGCGAGGGCCAGCAGGCTCAGCAGCAGCAGCACAAAGGCGCGCGGCAGCAGGCGTTCATAGCGCAAAGTCGTGGCGCTCCTGCTCGCTCAGGACGCTGTCGGCGGCACTCCGGGTCAGGCGCAGCACGCTGCGGTCGCCCTGGGTCTCGAGCAGTTCGATGCGCTCGACCAGGGCGCCGCCCTCGATCTGGATGTGGCTGAAGATCTGCTTGAGCAGCAGCGACTTGGGCGCCAGGGTCAGGCGCCAGGCCTCCTGGCTGCCGCTCAGCTGCAAGTCGAAGTCGCGGGCCAGGCCCTGGTGGTCGCCGGTGAGCACGGCGAGAAACAGGCGGCTCTGCTGGCTGGCGGCATCCTGCCCGGGTTGCTGTTGCCAGCCGGCGGGGGTGCGCCGGGCAATGCCGTTGTGGTCGATGCGGTAGTCCTGCTTGAGCGGGCTGCGCAGTTGCCAGAGCAGACCGCGCTCGGCGCCGAGGACGAACTGGCCGCGACTGGTCAGCGGCTGGGGCAACGCGCGCAGGTGCTTTTCCTGAATGAACTGGCCGCGCACCACCGGCTGCTCGGCCAGGCGTGCACCGAGCTGGTCGAGGTCGAAGGCCTGGGCCAGGGGCGCGGCGAGCAGCCAGGCGAGCAGGAGCAGGCGGGCGCTCATGGCAGGATCCGCTCCACCGCTTGGACCAGCTCCGTCGGCGAGGCCAGTTGCATCTCGCGGCTGGCGATGTGCACCGCGACCTGCACGCTGCTGGCGCGGGTCATGCGCTCGCCGCTGGCGGCATCGCTGATCAGGTAATGGATCTTCAGGCGGTTTTCCCATTCGATCAGGTCGGCGCGCACGATCAGGCGCTGGCCGAACCGGGCGCCGCGGATATAGCGCAGCTGCAGGTCGATGATCGGCCAGGCATAGCCGGCCTCGCGCATCTGCAGGTAGTTGTGGTCCAGCTTGTCGAGCAGGGCGCAGCGCGCGACTTCCAGATACTTGACGTAGTGGCCGTGCCAGACCACCTCCATCGAATCGACGTCGAAGAAGGGCACCACCAGCTCGACTTCGGCGTGCAGTACGCCAGGGCTACGCATAGAGCCTCCAGTGCTGGGCGCGGATGCGCGCCAGGCACAGGCGCAGCTCGGCTTCCAGGGCGCGATCCTCGATCACCGGGGAACCGCGGGTGGGCTCCCCGTGTGGCTCAACGAGGGGCTCGCGGAGCGCGCCCGCCACCGGAAGCAGGGGGCGCACGATCTCGACACGACCCAGGTCACCCAGCTCGAGGTGGCGCTCGAGCAGCGGCAGCTCCTCCCCCTCCCCCGGAACCCGTGGCTCTCCCCCTTCGAGTACCTGCAGTCCTACGCCGTCGTCCTCTTCCTCGAGAAGAAGCTCGGCAAGGACGCGCTGCTGCGGATCGTGAAGC
>JBFHKK010000541.1:0-1988 GCA_041595475.1 Pseudomonas sp.
CGGCTTGCTCGAGCAGCACCCGCAACTGGCCAGCCTCTGGCAAGGCCTTCCGCGCCAAAGTTACGGGGCGAACGAGTGGGTGCTGCGGCCGGGCCAGCTCAGCGATCGCTGCTGGTTCGTGCTCAGGGGACTGGTGCGGGTCGTGCATCTGTCCGAACAGGGGCTGGAGCGCAATGCAGCCTTCCACGCCGAAGGCAGTTGGGTCGGCTGGGGCACGCCGCCCTACGTCGTCACCAGTGCGGTGGGCCTCGTGACCCTGGAGCCGACGCTGTTGCTGGAGTTGCGCTATGAGGTGCTGCGCCGCTGGCAGCTGCAGCTGCCGGTGGTGCAGGAGATCCTCAGCGACGGGATCCGCGCGGTGCTGGAGCGCAGCGCCCAGCGCGAGGCGCGGTTGCTGCTGCTCGCTGCCGGTGAGCGCTACCGCCTGTTTCTGCAGGAGCGCGCCGACCTGGCGCCGCGCATCCCGCTGCAGCAGATTGCCAGCTACCTGGACATCACCAATGTCGCGCTGTCGCGCATACGCGCGCGCATGGGCCTGGTGCAAGGGCGGCGACGCTCGTCGTAGCGCATCCGGGTTGGCCCTGGGCGCCAGGCCCGGCAATCACCAGGCCGGCTTCGCGGGTAAGTGGGCCTAGCTGTCGTAACCCAGATTCGGCGCCAGCCAGCGCTCGCTCATCGCCAGCTCCTGACCCTTGCGCGCCGCGTAGCTCTGCACCTGATCCTTGTCGATCTTGCCGACCGCGAAGTACTGGGCCTGGGGGTGGGCGAAGTACCAGCCGCTGACCGCCGCAGCGGGGAACATGGCGTAGTGCTCGGTGAGGAACACGCCACTGCGGCCGGGTTGACCCTCGCGGGCCTCGGGATCGAGCAGGGCGAACAGGGTGCCTTTCTCGGTGTGATCCGGGCAGGCCGGGTAGCCGGGGGCCGGGCGGATGCCGAGGTACTGCTCCTTGATCAGCGCCTCGTTGTCCAGCTGCTCGTCCGGCTGGTAGCCCCACCAGTGCTTGCGCACCTCGGCGTGCAGCCACTCGGCGCAGGCCTCGGCGAGGCGGTCGGCCAGGGCCTTGACCATGATCGAGTTGTAGTCGTCGCCCTTGTCCTGATAGGCCTTGGCCACTTCCTCGGCGCCGATGCCGGCGGTGGTGATGAAGCCGCCCACATAGTCGCGAACGCCGCTGTCCTTCGGCGCGACGAAGTCGGCCAGCGACAGGTTCGGCTTGCCGTCCGGCTTGATGGTCTGCTGGCGCAGGTGGTGCAGGGTGGCCAGGGGCTGGCCGTCGTCGCCGTAGACCTCCAGGTCGTCGTCGTTGACCTGGTTGGCCGGCCAGAAGCCGAACAGCGCGCGGGCCTTGATCAGCTTCTCGTCGATCAGTTTCTTGAGCATCGCCTGGGCGTCTTCGAACAGCGCGGTGGCGGCCTCGCCGACCACCTCGTCGGTGAGGATGCGCGGGTACTTGCCGGCCAGGTCCCAGGAAATGAAGAAGGGCGTCCAGTCGATGTACTCGGCCAGGGTCGCCAGGTCGATGTCGTCCAGCAGCTTGACCCCGGTGAAGCTCGGCACCGGCGGCTGGTAGCCGGCCCAGTCGAACTTGGGCTTGTTCTCGATGGCCTGGGCATAGGACAGGCGCTCGGTGCGGGCGCTGCGACTGGCGGTGCGCTCGCGCACCTCGACGTAGTCCGCGCGGGTCTTTTCGACGAAACCGGCCTTGAGCTCCTTGGACAGCAACTGGGTGGCCACGCCCACCGCGCGCGAGGCGTCGGTGACGTAGACCACCGCATCGTTCTGGTACCTGGGCTCGATCTTCACCGCGGTGTGGGCCTTGGAGGTGGTGGCGCCACCGATCATCAGCGGCAGGGAAAAGCCCTGGCGCTGCATCTCGCGGGCGACGTGGACCATCTCGTCGAGCGAGGGAGTGATCAGCCCGGACAGGCCGATGATGTCGCACTTCTCCTCCTTGGCCACCTGGAGGATCTTCTCCGCCGGCACC
>JBFHKK010000542.1:0-1988 GCA_041595475.1 Pseudomonas sp.
CCGGCCGGAGAGCCTGCTGCTGCTCGCCGCGCTGCTCGCCTATCTGGTCTGGGCCTGGCGCAGCGAGCGGGCAAGCGCGGCGCCTGCCGCCGCGGTGCATGCGGCCGAAGCCGAGGAGGTCAATCGGGTGCCCGCCAGCACGCCGGTCGCGCTCGCCGCCGTGATCGCCGGGCTGGCCCTGCTCATCGGCGGTTCCCAGGCATTGCTCGCCGGCGCGGTCGGCATCGCGCAGGGGCTCGGTGTGTCGGAAGCGCTGATCGGCCTCACCCTGGTGGCCGTGGGCACCTCGCTGCCGGAGCTGACCGTCTCCGTGATCGCCGCCCTGCGCCGCCATGCGGACGTGGCGGTGGGCAACATCCTGGGTAGCAACATCTTCAACCTGCTGGGCATTCTGGGCGTATCCGCCCTGGTCCAGCCGCTGGCGGTGGCGGGCCGCATCGCGGCCGTGGATCAGTGGGTGATGCTGGGCGCGGCGCTGCTGCTGACCCTGTTCCTGCTGACCGGGCGGCGGCTCAGTCGGGGGGAGGGCGCGCTGCTGCTGGCCGCCTACATCAGCTACGCCACAGTCAGCGCCCTGCTGATCGACACCTGAGTCGTGGATCGCCGCGCCTGTGGCACCATGACCGGACTGCCCGGGCCGGCCACTTGGTCGGGGGCGATTGCAAGGAGGGGCCATGCTCTGGGAATGCTGCGGCAGGCCCTGCCGCCTGCTGGTCATCGGCTGGGCGCTGGTTCTGGCGCAGCCTGCCGCCGCGCAGTTCAGCCTCAACGAACTGCACCTGCAACGCGGGCGCATCGAGGCGCCCGGCTTCGCCGGCGGAGGCCGCCATGCCACCACCATCCTGACCTTCCAGCACGCCAGCGCGGATGCCTGGACCCAGCGCTTCTATTTCATCGATTTCGCGCGCGATGGCGGTGACGACGGCTTCAACGACAATGACTTCTACGGCGAGTTCTACGCCACCCTGAGTCTGTCCCGGCTGCTCGGCCGGTCGCTGCGCTGGGGCCCGATCGCCGATGCCGGCCTGCAACTGGGCCTGAACATGGGGGCCCAGGCCAAGCTGCTGAAATCCCTGCCGGGCCTGCGCCTGAGCCTGACCCTGCCGGGCTTCGCGATGGCCGCGCTGGAACTCAATGCCTACACCGATCACAGCAGCGGGCTGGCAGCCGGCGGCGCGCCGGCGCAGAGCGACAGCTGGCATGTCAATGTCGCCTGGGTGCGGCCCTTCGTGCTGGCCGGGCAGTCCTTCAGCATCGAAGGCCATGCGGAGTACATCGCCTCGCGGCGCAATGAACTGGGCCAGGCGGTGTCCTGGTGGCTGCTGGCCCAGCCGCAGCTGCGCTGGGATGTGGGCGCGGCGTTGGGCGCCACGCCGGGGCACTGGTTCGCCGGTGTCGAATGGCAGTGGTGGCAGAACAAGCTGGGCGACCCGGCCACCGACGAGAACGTGCTGCAGGCCCTGCTGGTCTGGCGCTTCTGAAACCGCGGCCGCCGGCCCCGGATGCTAGGGGTTCATCGCGTAGCGGCCGCGCATGGCATAGGCGAACTCCTCCAGCACGCGCTGATAACGCCGGTCATCGCGCTGCGGCTTGGCGATCATCAGCTGGCAGAACAGCTGCTGCAGCTTGGTACTGCTGGTCTTGGAGTACAGCTGCAGGGCGTACTTGGAGAAGTCCCGCACCATGACGTCGAAGATCTGGTCGATCAGATCATCATCGACCTCGTTGAGCTGCCAGCTTTCCAGGATCAGCTGACCGTAGGCCACCAGGGTGAACAGCTCGCCCACGATGAGCAGGAAGTCGATGTCCTTGACCTGCGCCTTGTTCGGGCGCGCCACCATCAGCATCTTCCGGAACCGGGCGATCTGCTTGCGGAAGATCCGCACATTGGGCAGGTCGCAGGCGTCATAGGCCAGGCGGTAGTCGTGAAAGCGGGTCTTGCCCAGGCCCTTGGTCGGCCCCTGGGCGAACAGGAAGTCGTCGTTGAC
>JBFHKK010000543.1:0-1986 GCA_041595475.1 Pseudomonas sp.
ATGCGGCGCATCTCGTTCTCGTCGCTGGGGGTCATCACCAGCATGCCGGGGATGCAGCGCAAGTAGGACAGGTCGAAACTGCCGGCGTGGGTCGGGCCGTCCTCGCCGACCAGGCCGGCGCGGTCAATGGCGAACAGCACGTCGAGGTTCTGCACCGCGACGTCATGGATCAGCTGGTCGTAGGCGCGCTGCAGGAAGGTCGAATAGATCGCCACCACCGGCTTCAGGCCTTCGCAGGCCATGCCGGCGGCCAGGGTCACCGCATGCTGCTCGGCGATGGCCACGTCGAAGTAGCGCCCCGGGTAGCGCGCGCTGAAGGCCACCAGGTCCGAGCCTTCCTTCATCGCCGGGGTGATGCCGACCAGGCGCTGATCGGCGGCGGCCATGTCGCACAGCCACTGGCCGAACACGTTGGAGTATTTCGGCCCGCCGGCTTTTTTGGTCGTGGCGCCGGGGTTCAGCGGCTCGAGCTTGGTGATGGCGTGGTAGCCGATCGGGTCGAGTTCGGCTGGGGCGAAGCCCTTGCCCTTCTTGGTGATCACATGGAGGAACTGCGGGCCTTCCAGATCGCGCATGTTGCGCAGGGTGGCGAGCAGGGTCGGCAGGTCGTGGCCGTCGATCGGGCCTATGTAGTTCCAGCCCAGTTCCTCGAACAGGGTGCCGGGCACCAGCATGCCCTTGGCGTGTTCCTCGGTCTTGCGCGCGATTTCCCAGGCGCCGGGCAGGCGCGACAGCACCTTCTTGCTGCCTTCGCGCATGCTCGCGTAGGTGCGGCTGGAGAGCAGCTTGGCCAGGTAGTTGGAGAGGCCGCCGACATTCTTGGAGATCGACATGTCGTTGTCGTTGAGGATCACCAGCATGTTGGCGTTGACATCCGAGGCGTGGTTGAGGGCCTCGAAGGCCATGCCGGCGGTCAGGGCGCCGTCGCCGATCACCGCCACCGACTTGCGCGAGCAGCCCTGCAGGCGGGCGGCGATGGCCATGCCCAGGGCGGCGCTGATGGAGGTGCTGGAATGGCCGACGCCGAAGGTGTCGTACTCGCTCTCGCTGCGCCGCGGGAAGGCGGCGATGCCGTCCTTCTGCCGCAGGGTGGCCATCAGCTCGCGGCGGCCGGTGAGGATCTTGTGCGGGTAGGCCTGGTGGCCGACGTCCCAGACCAGGCGGTCGTCGGGCGTGTCGAAGACGTAATGCAGGGCGATGGTCAGTTCTATGACCCCGAGCCCGGCGCCGAAATGCCCGCCGGTCTGGCCCACCGTGTAGAGCAGGTACTGGCGCAGTTCGTCGGCCAGTATCTCCAGTTCGGCCTCGCCCAGGCGGCGCAATTGCTCCGGCGTGCTGGCGCGGTCGAGCAGCGGCGTCAGCGGGCGGGCGCGGGGGATCTCGTGAAAGGTCGTCGGCATCGGGCGGATCGTAGTGGGTCAAAAGAGGCGGCAGTTTACCTGAAAGCGACAGCAAGCTTTAGGCCATAACGCGGGTTGCTGGCCCGCTTCAGTGACGCCGTTCGACTATATAGCGCGCCAGCTCCCGCAGGGGCTCGGCATGGGCGTCAAAGCCGCGCAGCGCATGCAGGGCCAGATCACGCAGTTCCAGGGCATAGGCCTTGGCGGCTGCCATGCCGAGCAGCGCCGGGTAGGTCGGCTTGTGGTTGGCCTGGTCCTTGCCTTGGGTCTTGCCCAGGGTGTGGGTATCGCTCTCCACGTCGAGAATGTCGTCATGCACCTGAAAAGCCAGGCCGATGGCCTGAGCATAGGCGCGCAGGGCCTTGAGGGCCGGCTCGTCGGCGCGGCCGCTGGCCAGGGCGCCGAGCTGTACGCTGGCTTCGATCAGGGCGCCGGTCTTGTGTCTGTGCATCGATTCCAGCGCCGTCTGGTCGAGCTGCCGGCCGACCGCGCCGAGGTCGATCGCCTGACCGCCGACCATCCCGGCAGGGCCGGCGGCGCGGGTCAGCGCGCCTATCATCGCCAGGCGCACCTCGGCGTTGTGCGG
>JBFHKK010000544.1:0-1976 GCA_041595475.1 Pseudomonas sp.
CAGCCGCTACGTGATCCCGGAAGTGGAGCGGGTCCAGCGCCTCGGGCAAGCTGCCGAACCCTTGGGCGTCGCCCTGGGCCTAAGCCCCTTCGCGGTGGGTCATGCCGTGCTGAACGAGGCGCCAACCCCGCCCGCCGAAGCGGCCGAGGAGCCGCGTCCGCAGGAGGCAGAAGCGGCCGCCGAACCGGCGCAGGCGGCAGAGCCGGGCGCGGGCGATGCCGGCAACTCGTTCAGCGCCCAATTGCAGCGCGCCGCGGCGCAACTGCAGCGGCTGCGCAGCCAGCCCCATGGATAAATTCTCCAGCCGCGTCCCACGAGCGGCGCCGAACCCCCTTCGTCCGAGCGAGGTCACCTCTGCGATGCCTATCCGACCCAACGCCCGCCGCCACCTGCCGGTCAGTCTGCTGATGGCCAGCGCCCTCCTGCTCGGCGGCTGCAGCCTGGCACCCACGCCGATCGGCCCGACCGAGGTTGCGACCCGGGTGGCCGACGACCGCCTGGCGATGTTCGCCGCCCAGGAGCCCCTGAGCCAGCCCATCGGCTTCGACGAGGCGCTGGCCCGCGCGCTCAGCTACAACCTCGACCACCGCCTCAAACTGATGGAGGCGGCCATGAGCAGCGGCCTGGCCGATCTCAGTCGCTACGACATGCTGCCCAGCCTGCTGCTCTCGGCCGGCTACAGCACGCGCAACAACGACTCCGGCGGCAACAGCGTGAACATCGAGACCGGCGAGGTCTCGCTGAGCAACTCGACCTCCCAGGAGCGCCAGCACAGCCTCACTCAGGCCGAGTTCTCCTGGAACCTGCTCGACTTCGGCGTCAGTTACTACCGTGCCAAGCAGCAGGCCAACCAGGTGCTGATCGCCGAGGAGCGCCGCCAGCGGGTCACCCAGAACATCGTTCAGGATGTGCGCTCGGCCTACTGGCGGGCGCTCGGCGCCCAGCGCCTGGAGGCCCAGGCGCAGGAGCTGGGCCAGCGCGTCCAGGCCGCCCTAGCGCGCTCGCGCGAGGCCGAGCGCCAGGGCCTGGTGCCGCCCAAGGACGCCCTGAGCTTCCAGCGCCTGCTGCTCGATGCGCAGATGCTGCTGGCCTCGCGGCAACAGGAACTGGCCTACGCCAAGCTGGAACTCACGGCCCTGATGAACCTGGCCCCCGGCACCCCCTTCACCCTGGCCGACATGCCCGAACCGGCGCTGCCTGCCTTGCCGTCGAACCTCGACCAGCTCGACGAGCTGGCGCTGCAGAACCGTCCCGAACTGCGCGAAGAGGATTACCGCTCGCGCATCAGCGCCGACGAGGCACGCCGGCAACTGCTCGGCCTGCTGCCCGGCCTCACCCTGAGCACCGGCGTCAGCCATGACAGCAACAAGTACCTGTTCAACCAGAGCTGGAACCAGTCCGGCGTGCAGGTCGGCCTCAACCTGCTGCGTCTGCTCTCGCTGCCGGCCATGCAGAACAGCCTCAAGGCCCAGGAGCAGCTCGACCAGGCCCGCCGCCTGGCCCTGAGCATGGCGATCCTGACCCAGGCCCGGGTCGCCGCCGAGCGCTACCGCCTGGCCCTGGAGGAACTGGACATCGCCCGCCAGTCGAGTCGGGTCGATGCGCGCCTGGCCGACTTCGCCCAGGCGGCCCTGCAGGCCCGAACCGACTCCGAAGTGGAGCTGATCCGCGCCCAGACCCGCGCCCTCAACTCCCGATACCAGGAATATTCCGCCTACGCCTCGGCGCAGATCGCCTATGGCCGCATTCACAACTCCCTGGGGCTGCCGGTGCTGGCGCAGGACAGCGCCACCGACCTGGCGCAGCTCGGCCAGGGCGTCGCCGACACCCTGGCCCGCCAGCAGAACGCGCTGGGCGGCCAAGCACCGGCCACTGCCGAGGAGGAGGTCCGATGAACCGCTGTCGACGGCTACCGGCGCTGCTGCTCGCCGCCCTGGCCACGGCACCGGCCGCCGACGAGGGCCGCGAGGGCATCC
>JBFHKK010000545.1:0-1970 GCA_041595475.1 Pseudomonas sp.
CCCAGGGCGCCGGCCTTGCGCTGCGCCGCGGCCTGCTCGCGACGGCGCAGGCTGTCTTCCGTCTCGGCGTATAGCGCCTGGGCCTGCGGCGCTCCGCGGCGCACCGCCGAAAGCGCCTGGATGACCACGGTGCGCTCGTCGAAGCCGGCGCGAATCACCAGTTCATCGCCGATCTTCGGCTCCTTGCCCGGCTTGCAGCGCTCGCCGCGGCAATGCACCTTGCCCCCTTCGATCGCCGCCTTGGCCAGGGCGCGGGTCTTGAAGAAGCGCGCCGCCCACAGCCACTTGTCCAGGCGCACCTTGTCATCGTCTTTCTCGCTCATGGGGATGCTCGCGCAACAACCTAACTGGCGCCATCTTGCCTGATGCAGCCGCCGCGGGGCACAACTAGAATGCCGAAACACAGCGGCCACTCGGGCCTGAGGGAACGGCGCCACCTTGAAGACTTTCGACCACCTCAACGTCATCGGCCTGCGCGAATGGATCAACCTGCCGGAGCTGGGCCTGGTCGGCCTGCGCGCCAAGATCGATACCGGCGCCAGCACCTCCTGCCTGCACGCCAGCGATATCCAGCCGTTCCAACGCGACGGCGAGGACTGGGTGCGCTTCTCCGCGCACATTGGCACCCTGGTGCAGCGCCGCCATCGCTGCGAGGCGCCGTTGCTGGCGGTGAAGAAGATCAAGAGTTCCACCGGCCACGTGCAGAGCCGTTACGTGATCCGCACCGGCCTGACCCTGGGCGACCGCAGCTGGCTGGTGGACTTCACCCTGACCTGCCGCAAGACCATGCGTTACCGGGTGCTGCTCGGCGCCAAGGCGCTGATCGACGGCCAGCTGGTGGTCAACCCGGCCTTGACCTACGTGCAAGACAAACCCACCCTCACCGACCTTCCGGGTGCTCCATGAAAATCGCCATCCTCTCGCGCAACCCACGCCTGTATTCGACCCGCCGGCTGATCGAGGCCGGCGAGCAACGGGGCCACGAAATGGTGGTGATCGACACCCTGCGGGCCTACATGAACATCGCCAGTCACAAGCCGCAGATCCACTACCGCGGCCAGCCACTGGAGGGCTTCGATGCGGTGATCCCGCGCATCGGCGCCTCGGTCACCTTCTACGGCTGCGCGGTGCTGCGCCAGTTCGAGATGATGGGGGTCTTCCCGCTCAACGAATCGGTGGCCATCGCCCGCTCGCGGGACAAGCTGCGTTCGCTGCAACTGCTCTCGCGCAAGGGCATCGGCCTGCCGGTCACCGGCTTCGCCCACTCGCCGGACGACATCGCCGACCTGATCCGCATGGTCGGTGGCGCGCCCCTGGTGATCAAGGTGCTCGAGGGCACCCAGGGCATAGGCGTGGTGCTCTGCGAAACCCAGCAGGCGGCCGAGTCGGTGATCGAGGCCTTCATGGGCCTGAAGCAGAACATCATGGTCCAGGAATACATCAAGGAGGCCGGCGGCGCCGACATCCGCTGCCTGGTGGTCGGCGACAAGGTGATCGCCGCCATGAAGCGCCAGGCCAAGCCCGGCGAATTCCGCTCCAACCTGCATCGCGGCGGCAGCGCCAGCCTGATCAAGATCACCCCCGAGGAGCGCATGACGGCGATCCGCGCGGCCAAGGTCATGGGCCTGTCGGTGGCCGGGGTGGACATCCTGCGCTCGCACCACGGCCCCCTGGTGATGGAGGTCAACTCCTCGCCGGGCCTCGAAGGCATAGAGGTGACCACCGGCAAGGATGTCGCCAGCCTGGTCATCCAGTACCTGGAAAAGAACGGCGGCCCCCACCTGACCCGCACCCGCGGCCGCGGTTAGCGACGCGGCAGCGCTCCGGCCTAGCCGGGCGGCGCCGCCTGCCGCTCCAACCAGGCGACGAAGTCGGCCTCGTCCAGCGGCCGACTGAAGCAATAACCCTGGCCCAGCGCGCAGCCGTAATCGCGCAGCAGATCGCACTGTGCCCGGTTCTCGACGCCCTCG
>JBFHKK010000546.1:0-1968 GCA_041595475.1 Pseudomonas sp.
AATCGCCTGCTGGCCAAGGCCGTGCAGGCGCGCATCGCCGGTGGCCGCGGCTCGGCCGCCGACAGCGTGGCACCCGCGCAGGAGGCGGCCCTGCTGGCCGAGCAGGAAGATGCGCTGATCAGTCAGCGCAGCCGGCAACGTGCGGCCCTCAGGCGCTGGATAGGCGAGGCGGCCGCCCGGCCGCCGGTCGGCCGCCTGCCGCGCTGGCCGGGGGCGGCCGAGGCCTACCGCCGCCAGTTGCCGCAGCACCCCGAGTTGAGTGTCTACGACCCCATTGGCGAGCAGGCCGAGGCGCGGATCCGCGAAGCCCAGGCCGACAAGCGTCCGGACTGGAGCTGGGAACTGGCCTATCAGCGCCGCGGCCGCGCCTTCGGCGACATGGTAAGCGTGCAGGTCAGCGTCGATTTGCCGCTGTTCCCAGGCAGCCGACAGAACCCCAGGATTGCCGCCCGACACGCCGAACTGAACCGCGTGGAGGCCGAACGCCAGGCGCTGGAGCGCGAATTCGAAGCGCAACTGGAAGAACAACTGGCCGAATACCGGCGTCTGGAGCGGGCCGTGCAACGCAGCCAGGACAGTCTCCTGCCGCTGGCGGAGCGCAAGCTCGAGCTGACGCTCGCCGACTATCGTGCGGCCCGCGGCGAACTCGGCGAACTGGTCGCCGCCCGCCGCGAGCTGATCGAGGCGCGCCTGCGCCATATCGATCTGCAAGAGCAACGGGCGCTGACCGGCGCCCGTCTGTATTTCACCTACGGAGAAGACTGGTGATGAGCATTCGAATCCTCCCGGCCGCCCTGCTCGGCGGCCTGGCGCTGGCTCTCGGCGGCCTCGCCGGCTACTGGCTGGCCCAGCCGGCCGGGCATTCCATGAACGATCACGCCCCACCGACGGCGGCGCCGGAGAAGCAGGTGCTGTACTGGTACGACCCCATGTACCCGCAGCAGCACTTCGACCAGCCGGGCAAATCGCCCTTCATGGACATGGATCTGGTGCCGCGCTACGCCGACGCGGAGACAGACAGCGCCGCGCTGCGCATCGACCCCAGCCTGACCCAGAACCTCGGCATGCGCCTGGCCGAAGTCACCCGCCAGGCGCTGGATGGCCACCTGGAGGTGGTCGGCAGCCTGAGCTACAACGGCCGCGACGTCGCCGTGCTGCAGGCGCGCAGCGACGCCTTCGTCGAACGGGTCTACCCGCTCGCCCCTGAGGATCTTCTGGATGTTGGCACGCCCCTGGCCGATCTGCTGGTGCCGGCCTGGACCCAGGCTCAGGAGGAGTTTCTCGCCCTGCGCGGCGTTGGCGATGCCCAGCTGCTGAGCGCCGCACGTCAGCGCATGCGCCTGGCCGGGATGCCGGCCGCGCTCATCGCGCGCGTGGAGCGCAGCGGCCAGGTGCAGAACCTCTGGACCCTGACCAGCCCCATCGCCGGAGTGCTGCAGGAACTGAAGGTTCGCCAGGGCATGACCCTGGCCGCCGGCGAGGCGCTGGCCACCATCAATGGCCTGGACAGCGTCTGGCTCGAGGCCGCGATTCCCGAAGCCCAGGCCCAGGGCCTGGCGGTGGGGCAAAAGGCCGAGGCGCGCCTGCCGGCGCTGCCCGGCGAAGTGCTGGAGGGGCGCATCGACAGCATTCTGCCCGAGGCCAACCTGGATAGCCGCACGCTGCGGGTCCGGGTCGAGCTGGCCAACCCCGAAGGCCGCTTGCGTCCCGGCTTGAGCGCCCAGGTGCGGCTGATTCGCCCAGCCGAGGAAGAGGCGCTCTGGCTGCCGAGCGAGGCGCTGCTTCGCACCGGCCGCCGCACCCTGGTGATGCTGGCCGAGGAGGGCGGGCGCTACCGGCCGGTCGAGGTCCGCGTCGGCCACGAGCGTGGCGAGCAGACCCAGATCCTCGAGGGCCTGCAGGAGGGCCAGCAGGTGGTCGCCTCCGGGCAGTTCCTGCTCGACTCCGAGGCCAGCCTGCGCGGTATCC